>NZ_JAPCJD010000001.1:0-180053 GCF_027707845.1 Aeromonas sp. QDB14
TTGGCAGACATAGGCTCTTCCCTGGCAAAAGGGAGAGCGTATCAAAGGTTTTTAAATCAATGCGTTAAGGATGATTCTGGTGAATGTGAACAGTGATTCCGGGATGTTGAACACTGTTTCCGGAAAGGAGGGGCAAAGTGTTCAGGTTGAGCCGGAATGAGCGTTCACATTGGTCCGGAAATGGTGTTCACGTTGAACCGGAATCGGTGTTCATGATCGGCCGGAATATGCAACAGCCCTCGGTGTCTTTCCATCACGGCCGCCCCGCGGCCGTGATCATTTCCACCCCGGGCAAGCTGGCAGCCAGCTTTGGTGGTGTAGTCTCCCCGGGGGATGGCGTGGCCCAAGGCGGGGTCGGCGTCATCGGGTCTTGGTCGTCACCGGAGTCGATATCGTGAAGAAGAGTGCATTCATCGTCATCAGCCTGCTCGCCCTGACGGGTTCGCCCGCTGTCGCGGGCACCAGCGCCCAGGTGGAATACGGCACGGTACAGGAGAGCCGCCTCCTCACCCAGGAGGCGCCCCGGCAGGGAACTACCCGGCCCCTTCGCACCATAGGGGCGGCCGCGCTGGGAGCCGCCGTCGGCAGCCAATTTGGCGGTGGCTCCGGCCAGACCGTTGCCACCACAGTGGGGGCCGTCGCGGGGGCCGAAGTCTCCCGCCGCCGCCAGGGTAACCAGCAGAGCGAGCAGGGCCGGCAGACGGTCGAGCTGCTGATCAAGACGGAGGCGGGCAAACTGCTCAACGTCGTGCAGGAGCAGGATCCCGCACTCACCTTCGCCAAGGGGGACAGGGTGCGCATCCTGACCACGGGAGCGGACACCCGGGTCGACAAGTCTGTATAGCCACGTCGGGGCAGGAGCTGTATAAGGTTGCACCAAGGGGGTCATCGGCTCGCAAAAACGGGCTTGAGTGCTGGACGGCGGTAGCGTCTTGGCTAAGATAACCGTCTTAACGTCTTGTTTGGCAAGGGAGTATGACATGGAGATAGTACTAGGCCCATTAGAGGCCCGCGTGATCGGCTGCCTGATTGAGAAAGAGATCTGCACGCCGGATCAGTACCCTCTCTCGCTCAATGCACTGGTCAATGCCTGCAACCAGAAGAGCAACCGGGAACCCGTGCTGGAGCTCGCCGAGCTGGATATTCGCGCCGTGATCGACGAGCTGAGCCGCCGCCGTCTGGTGGTCAATACCGCCGGTTTCAACGCCAGGGTGCCCCGCTATCAGCATCGTTTCTGCAATACCGAGTTCGGCGAGCTGAAGTTCTCGGCCCAGGAGCTCGGCATCATCTGCGAACTCTTGCTGCGTGGCCCGCAGACCCCGGGTGAGCTGCGTTCGCGCACCAACCGGCTGTGCAGCTTTGACGATGTGACCGAGGTGGATGCGGTGCTGGCCACCCTCATCGAGCGGGGGCCCTATGTGGTCAAGCTGCCCCGTGAGCCGGGCAAGCGGGAATCCCGCTACGCGCACCTGTTCAGTGGCGAGGTGGATCTGCAGGCGCTGGCCGACGCGGCGCCCGCTGGCAACCTTGTGTCACCGGCGGCAGACAGACTGGCGGCGCTCGAAGAAGAGGTCGAGCACCTCAAGGGGCAGTTGCAGGGGCTGGAAGCCCGTCTGGCCCGGCTGGCCCGGCTGGAAGGCTGAGCCAACAATCTGTTTCCAGAAGGCGCTGCGGCGCCTTTTTTGATGACCGCGCCCCTCCTGCGGCCCGTTGCCCGGTGGCAAGGGCGAGTGCCCTGTCAGCCCTGTCGCTCGCGTACCCATCAAAGGAGCTAGCTTTTTTGCACTATTTCGCGCTTAAGGGTCGAGCCGCCGCCGCTTTCCCGTTAAAATTCCGCCTTTGCACTTGCCCGTGAGTTCTGATGTCAGCCTTCACCCTCTCTTCAGATTGCCATGCCCTGCTGTGCGAGCTGCAATTGCAGCGTGCCGCCAGCACTCGTTACCTGCAAGACACCCTCTATGCCCCGGGCGCACCCGGGTGTGCGCTGCTCGATACCCTTGATCAGTTGCAGCAGTGGGGGCTTGTCCGTCAACGAACGGAGCAGCAGTGGAGTCTGACGGCAGAGGGAACCCTGACCCTGATCCTGGCGGTGCGTGCGGGGGAGTGCCCCATGCCGCAGTGGTCCCGCATCCCCTCGGTCACGGGCCTGGAGCGGGCACAGGAGGTGGTGCGCGAGCTCTGTCTGGGGGAGGCGGGGCAGATCCCGGCCTATTACCAGAGTGCCGAACTCCTGAGCCTCCTGGATCTCGCCGATGCTCCCCGCCTGCTGGCAGGCTCCAGCCCCGCCTGGCAGGCCCTGCTGCTCGAGCACTTCGCCCTGCAGGCCCTGCTTGATGCTGAGCCTGACGAGGGCTGGCCGCTGGCAACGCTGGTTGCCTCCTGCTCCCCGGCGCTCTCTGGTCAGATCCAGGCTCGCGCCCAAGAATGGGAGTGGCTCTGCGGCCCCTTTGGCGGCGAGGTAACCACTCACTGGCCTGCGCTGCAACAACTGGCGCAGCAGGGGGATGAGCAACCCCTGGCCGAGCGGCTGCTGGGGGCGCTTGGCCAGTGGCAGGGGCAAGAGGCGTCGCCCTGGCCCCGGATGTTCAGCGCCCTGCTCTGGCTCGGCTGGTTGCAACAGGCAGATCCGGTGCAGGGGAGCGAGCAGCGCAAGAAGTGGCAGCGCAGTCTGGGCAATCACTCCCCCCTGCTGGCCGATCTGCTGGGGCAGTGGGCCGGTGATCGCCACGGCCAGGCGGTCGGCCTGTTCGATACCCTGCAACTGCCGCTGGAGGAGCTCCACTGGGGTTACCTCTGGCTCGATCTCTGCGCCCTGGCGCGCCATGGCGAGCAGAGCCCCCAGGTGACCATCTTGCACAAGTGGGACCTCTCTCACGTGCTGGACGCCGAGCCCCGGCATCGCCTGATGGTCTTCTGCCAGGATCTGCTGCGACTCCTGCTTGGCCGGGAGGCCGCCCATTGGCCCCTGCGCGCGTTGCGTCCTGCTCAAGGAGAGGAAGAGGATGCCACCGAGGGGGAAGGCAAGGCCCCCGCCTCGGCAAGCTGGCTCAACTGGCTGCAGGGGTTGGGACGCTCGAGCGGGGTGCGCAAGCCCCAGGAGCGGCTGGTCTGGCTGCTCCACGCGGAGGGGCCTGAGCTTGAGTGCAAGATCCAGAAGCAGAGCACCAAGGGGGAGTGGACCGCCGGGCGAAGGGTCGATCCGGCCCTGCTTTCCACCCAGTACGCCAGCCTGTTGGACGAGGCGGACTGGGCATTGGTGCGCACCCTGCCGCGCAACATGGGCAAGCTGCCCCGGGATGCCTGGGTGCCCCTGGCAAACCATCCTCGCCTCTTCAATGCCAAGGGGCAGAAGCTGCAACTGGCCGTCAGCGCCCCCCTGCTGCAACTGGTACAGAGCGGGGAGGGCATGAGTGCCAGACTACATCCTGCTCCCGCCGCCCGCGGTGCGCACATCGTCCCTCTGGCTCAGGATTTGTGGCAGCTTATTCTGACACCGCAGGCACTGCTGGACAGATTACCGGCCCTGGAGGCCATTCCGGCATTGCCGCCGGCCGGGCTCGAGGAGCTGCAACGCACGCTGGATGCCATCCCCGGTCTCCCCTGGCACAGCCAGGTGACGGGACTCAGGGGCAATGCCGAGCTGGCCTCCTGGCCCGGCGTTCCCTCCGTCCTGCTCGACTGGCAGGAGGGGCAGCTCGTGGTCCAGCTAGTGACCCGGGAGGGGGACCTGCCGCCCTTGCCTCTGGGCAAGGGGGAGGCCATCGTGCGCCAGGGTATCCGGGAGTATCACTACTGGCAGCGGGATCTGGCTGCCGAGAAGGAGGATGCCCAGCGCCTTCGCAACCAGTTGCCCATCGGCCTGCCCGGCAACGAATGGAAACTGGACGGGGAGCAGGCGCTTACCCTGGTCAACGCCCTGCCCGAGCTGGTGGACGCCGGTGTGGTGGTGCACTGGCACCAGGACAGCGCCCGCCTCAAGAGCCTCGATGAGGCGGCCCTGAGCCTGCGTATCGAGCGGCGTCAGGACTGGTTCCAGGTGGAGGGGGCGCTCTCGCTGGACGAGCACCAGATCCTCGATCTTCGCCTCATCCTGCGCCAGCTGACCCCGGGCCAGCGCACGGTGCAGCTCGATGAGAAGACCAGCCTGATGTTGAGCGACAAGCTGGTGGAACGCCTCACCGTGCTCGGCGCCATGCTGGACAACGAGCAGCGCATCAACAACAAGCTGGCCTATCCGCTGGCCCGCCTGCTCTCCGTCATCACCACCGAGGGGGATGCCGCCTGGCAGAATCTCCAGCAGGAGTGGCAGCAGGAGGTGAGCTGTCCCCCCGAGCTGCTGACGGCGCTGCGGGACTATCAGAAGGAGGGGGTACGCTGGATGGCGACCCTGGCCCATCACGGCTTCGGCGCCTGTCTGGCCGATGACATGGGCCTGGGCAAGACCTTGCAGGCCCTCATTGTGCTGCGCATGCGTCAGCACCTGGGCCCGGCGCTGGTGGTGGTGCCCAAGTCAGTGGTCACCAACTGGCAGGAGGAGGTGGCCCGCTTTGCCCCCGAGCTCGAGGTGGTGGTGTTCGACCATCCCGCCGAGCGGGAGACCCTGATCCAGGGGGCCAGGGCCGGACAGATCGTCCTGGTCAACTACGGCATGCTCGGCAGTCTCTCCCAGGCGCTCAAGTCCCGCCGCTGGTCGAGCATGGTGCTGGACGAGGCACAGCAGATCAAGAATGCCGGTACCCAGCGCGCCAAGCTGTTGTTCCAGCTCGACGGGGATTTTCGCCTCGCCCTCTCCGGCACCCCCATCGAGAACCATCTGGGGGAGCTGTGGAGCCTGTTCAGCTTCATCAATCCCGGCCTGCTCGGGAGCCTCGGGGAGTTCAAGCGCCGCTTTGGCAAGGCGGTCAAGGATCCCCAGCACATGGCGATGCTGCGGGCGGTGATCAGCCCCTTCATCCTGCGCCGCCTCAAGCAACAGGTGCTGACGGAGCTGCCGGACAAGACCGAGATCATCCATCACATCAGCCTCTCCCCCGAGGAGCGTCAGCTCTACGAGGCGACCCGGCGCGAGGTGGTGCAGCAGGTGCAAAGTGCCGATGGCCGTGCCCTGATGCATGTGCTGAGCGGCCTGACCCGGCTGCGCCGACTCTGCTGCTCCCCCCAGCTGGTGATGCCGGAGTGGTCCCAGACCAGCAGCAAGCTGGACGAGGCGATGGCGCTGCTGGACGAAGCCATCGACGGCGGCCACCGGGTGCTGGTGTTCAGCCAGTTTGTCGATCTGCTGAGCCTGCTGCGCAGCCGTATCGAACAGCGGCAGTGGGACTACTGCTATCTGGATGGGGGCTGCTCGGCCAAGTCCCGTCAGGAGTCCATCCTGCGTTTTCGTCACGAAGCGGTGCCGCTCTTCCTCATCAGCCTCAAGGCGGGGGGGACGGGCCTCAATCTGACCCAGGCCGACACCGTGCTGCACCTCGATCCCTGGTGGAACCCGGCGGTGGAGGATCAGGCGAGCGATCGGGCGCACCGCATGGGCCAGACCCAGCCGGTGACCGTCTATCGTCTGGTGTGCGAGCAGACGGTGGAGGAGAAGATAGTGGCGCTGCACGACGAGAAGCGGGCACTGGCCGACGGCCTCCTGAGCGGCCAGTCCGAGGTGAAGGGGCTGGATGTGGAGAGCCTGCGGGCACTGCTGATGAGCTGACGGCGATGGGCTGTCGCTCGATGTGACAAGGGGAGCATTCGTGATGCTCCCCTTGTCGTTTGTGGCGGTGCCGAGCCTGCGCTACCCCTGATAGAGGTAGAGGTGCAGCCGCTCTATGATGGGGTCACCGCCAATCTTGCGATCCCGGCGTGCCTGGCGCAGCTTGGGCGGGTAGTGGCCCAGATGGGTGACGGCCGGCTGGGTATCGGAGCAGAGCAGCAGGGGCAGGCTCGCCTTGATCTGCTGCTTGCGGGGCTCCCGGTCCTGCCAGAGCAGGTTGATCATGGGGTGGGTCTTGACCGGCCTGCGGATCCGCAGGGCGGCATCCGCCGGCAGGCGGCGAATGTCGTATACCTCCTGATCCACCATCTTGCTCCACTCTTCGTTGTCAAAGAGCGCCGGTACATATCGGCGGCTGCGCTCCAGCATCTCCAGTACCTGCTCCCGGCTGAGGCGGCTGATGCTCTGCTTGTCGGCCCAGGTGAAGCCCAGCGAATGCAGATCCCCCTGAAGCCAGGTCAGCTTGCGATAGACCTGCAGGGTGATGACACCGGGCAGGGCACCGTGCACCAGCTCGAACTTCTCGTCCCGCCCGCCCGCCGCCTGCACCATGGCCTTGAAGGCGAGCTTGTGCGCGTTGATCTCCTCGATGACGGGGGCCAGCTCCCTGGCGCAGGCGGCAGGAAAGCGCAGCCAGCCGGGCAGACGGTGGGTCGCCTTGGTGGAGCAGCCGGGGCGGGCGCTGTGGTCCTGAAAGGCGGCGAGGGTGGCGGCCAGGGCCGACTCGCCAGAGAGATAGCCCACCTCGATGGCCTCGATGGGCTCATGCTCTTCCCCCTGGGCCACGGCCGGGAGGGGATAGACATGAGCCTCCAGCAGCTCGAGCTGGCCCAGTTGCCGGGCAAGGCGTGCCAGCGACGCCTCCAGCAGGGCCATCTGTTGACGCAGGGCGGCGGTGGGGGTAAAGGTGTCCATCGGCAGATCCTGTGTGTGTGTGCCGCTCCCCTGTTCAGCATGGTGTTGGGACAACGTGGGAAGGCAGCATGATAAACCACTGTATAAATAACCATACCAGTATGATGGCAGGGTGCCAAGTGTCCGGTGCCACCCTGACGATGGGGGTGACATGGGGGCATCCGGTTCAGGTTGCCTGTTCGTATCTTTTTGTTAAATAACGATCTTGTTGCGATCTATTTGTTAACAAACCCTGGTGGCCGAGAGTTTGCACCCTGCTGACTCGCCATCGTGCCGTGCATAGCTAGCGTGGGAAAGTGCATAGTTAGAAGTGGGTGGCGCAGGAGAAAATGCTGCCAGGCTGCCAGGGGGAAAGTTTAAGCGTTATTTCATTTTAAAATCATATGGTTATGGTTATTACCCTAGCGATATCAACCATTACTTTTACTAATGTCATGTATCAAAATTCGTCAATTGAGGCACCTCCCCGCCCTGACTAAGCTTTGCGCATCAAATCCGAGCCTTGCGCAGAACTAGAGAGAGGAGCCATATCATGGCCAACATGACTTATACCGAAGCCGGTTACCAGCATTCCAGCGAATCGAATCTGGTTGCTCGCGTCAAGATGACCGTCCTGACCTGGCTGGAACGCAGCCGCAGCCGTCGCCAGCTCTCCGAGCTGCCCGCCTACCTGCTCAAGGACATCGGTCTGAACGAAGCCGACCGCTATCAAGAGACCACCAAGCCGTTCTGGCGTGGTTGATCAGCCGGGCATGGATGCCTTGTTTTTCTGCTGATCCCAGGGGCATGCTGCCCGCCTGTCTGCCGAAGACATGCTGTCTTCACCTGCCGATACCCGTTCACCGCTTTCCCTCTTCCGTGTTTCCCCCCGCTTGATCCTGTTGCATGAGTTGTCACTCATTTTCACCATTTTTGTATCCTTACTGTTTGAATTTGTTTAAAAACTGATTTTAAGCCCGGTTGCCTTGCGTATAATCCGGCCATGGCATTCCAGACTAAAGGGTGAGACGGATGATTCCCCAGCATGACTTTTTGGCCCTGACGCGCCGCCATGAGTGGCAGCTCGAGCCTTTCGCCTTCAATCTGACCGACGGTACCCGGGTGAGCGTGTGGGATACCGGCGTGATCTGCCTGGAACCCGCTTCCGAGGCGGGGCAACCCGGGCACAAGGACATCGTCCTCTCCTGCGGCATCCACGGCAACGAGACCGCCCCCATCGAGATCTGCAACCAGTTGCTGACCCGGTTGCTCGCAGAGGAGCTCAAGGTTCGTCACCGGGTGCTCTTCCTCTTTGGCAACCCCGCCGCCATGAACCAGGGGGTGAGGGAGGTGGAAGAGAACATGAACCGCCTCTTCTCGGGCGCCCACAGCAAGGGGGAGGGGCTGTGCAACCGGGAGCGCATCCGCGCCATGCGTCTGGAGCAGTATGTGAGCCGCTTCTTTGCCGACTCGGCCAGGCCCCGTTACCACTACGATCTCCATACCGCCATTCGCGGCTCGCGCCACGAGAAGTTTGCCGTCTATCCCTTCCCCCACGAACGCCCCCACTGCAAGGAGCAGGTACGTTTCCTCGGTGCCTGCGGCGTGCGCACCATACTGCTCTCGAGCGGCCCGACCACCACCTTCAGCTATTACAGCTCGCACCAGCACGGCGCCCATGCCTTTACGGTGGAGCTGGGCAAGGTGCGGCCCTTCGGTGAAAACGACATGACCCGCTTCATCGAGGTGCGCCAGACATTGCAGGAGCTGGTGACCCAGGATGAGGTGGCCCTCGAGCCATGGCGAGCCGATGACTTCACCCTTTTTGCCATAGATCGGGTGATCAACAAGCAGTCGGAGCAGTTCCGCTTCCTGTTTGCCAGCGATGTGGACAACTTCACCGAATTTCCCCAGGGTTTTGTGCTGGCAGAAGATGGGGATCGGCAATACAGGGTAGAGAAACCGCGGGAGGCGGTGGTCTTCCCCAACGCCAACGTGGCCATCGGACAGCGCACCATGCTGCTGGTGGTACCCACCCGTTTGTGGGAGTGAATTGACGCCTTTTTGTCATGCTGATCCTGCGCCACGGGCGGTGGCAAGCAGCATGGCGGTGATGGGTATGATCCCGAACTCGATATGACAGGGAGCCTGAACAGGCTCCCTTCTTTGTTTATGCTCGCCGAAAATTCCGATTACCTTCGAAAATAAAAGAAGTTTCTACTGGTCTTACCTGGATGAATCTCGTTGCCCTTTGGTTAACATGTTGTTTACATTTTAAATGTCACCTCATGGTGGTGACGCTGACAACGGCAAGGAGCCAGTTATGACCCATGTCGACATCCCCTTCCTTCGTTACCTCGATGAGGAGGGGCGCCCGGTCGCGACACTGCCGACCTGGCTGGACAAGGCGATGCTGCACACCTTCTACCGCAACATGGTGATGGTGCGCAGTTACGACAAGAAAGCGATAGCACTGCAGCGAACCGGCAAACTCGGCACCTTTCCCTCCCATCTCGGGGCGGAAGCGGTGGGGATCGGGGTCGGGCTCGCCATGCAGCCAGAGGATGTCTATGTGCCCTACTACCGGGACATGCCCACTCTCTACGTGAGGGGCGTGCCCATGGAGCAGAACCTGCAGTATTGGGGCGGCGATGAACGGGGCAGTGTCTTCTACAAGGCCGATGGCGAGTTGTCGGAAGACTTGCCCATCTGCGTTCCCATCGCCACCCAGATCACCCATGCTGCCGGCATCGCGGCCGCCTTCAAGCTGCGCAACCAGCCCAGGGTCGCCGTGGTGACCATCGGCGATGGCGGCACCTCCAAGGGAGACTTTCTCGAGGGGCTCAACTGTGCCGGTGTCTGGCATCTCCCCATGGTGATGATCATCAACAACAACCAGTGGGCCATCTCGGTGCCGCGCAAGTTGCAGTCGAGCGCGCCCACCCTGGCCCAGAAGGGCATAGGGGCCGGGGTGCGCAGCCTCCAAGTGGACGGCAATGACGTGGTGGCGGTCTATGAGGCGACCCGCGCCGCCGTCGAGCGGGCTCGCAGCGGCAAGGGGCCGACGCTCATCGAAGCCGTCAGCTACCGGCTCGGGGATCACACCACCGCCGATGATGCGACTCGCTATCGTGACGGCGCCGAGGTGGAAGCGGCCTGGGCCAGGGAGCCGGTCAAGCGGCTGCGCCAGTTCATGTTTGAACGGGGCTGGTGGGACGAGCAGCAGGAACAGGCGCTGCTGGCAGAGGCGGGCCGGGAAGTGGAACGCGCCGTTGCCGCCTACGAGGCCATCACGCCCCAGGCGCCGGAGACCCTGCTCGATTACCAGTTTGCCGAGCTGCCGAAGGCCTATCTTGCCCAGCGCAAGCGCATCATCGCCAAGGGCATGCAGCAGAGCGGGGAGGGACTATGAGCGATATCACGCTGCTCGAAGCGATCAATCTGGCATTGCACCACGAGATGGCACGCGATCCTGATGTGGTGGTACTGGGGGAGGATGTGGGGGTCAACGGCGGTGTGTTTCGCGCCACTGTGGGGCTTCGCGATAAATTCGGGTTCAAGCGAGTTATCGATACGCCGCTGGCCGAAGGACTCATCGCCGGGGTGGCGGTGGGCATGGCGACCCAGGGGCTCAAACCCGTGGCCGAATTCCAGTTCCAGGGCTTCATCTTCCCGGGCATGGAGCAGATCATCTGCCAGGCGGCACGGATGCGAAACCGGACCCGTGGCCGCATCACCTGTCCCATCGTTTACCGCTCCCCCTACGGCGCCGGCATCCATTCACCCGAGCACCACAGCGAGAGCGTCGAGGCCCTGTTTGCCCATATCCCCGGGCTGCGGGTCGTGATCCCTTCGAGCCCGAAGCGGGCTTACGGCCTGCTGCTGTCGGCCATTCGGGATCCGGATCCCGTGATGTTCTTCGAGCCGGATCGCATCTATCGCTCCATGAAGTCGGATGTGGTGGATGACGGCGTCGGCCTGCCGCTGGATGTCTGCTTCACCCTGCGTCCCGGCCGGGACATCACTGTGGTGGCCTGGGGTGCTTGCATCCAGGAAGTCATGCGTGCGGCGCACCTGCTGGCGGAGCAGGACATCCAGTGCGAGGTGCTGGATCTTGCCACCATCAAACCCCTGGACATGGAGAGCATCCTGACCTCGGTACGCAAGACCGGGAGGCTGCTGGTAGTACACGAAGCCTGTGGCAGTTTCGGGGTGGGGGCCGAAATCGTGTCCCAGGTGACCGAAGAGGCGATGACTGCCCTCAAGGCGCCGCCAAGACGCCTCACCGGCGTGGATGCCGCCGTCCCCTACTATCGCAACGAGGAGTATTACCTCATCACCGAGCAGGAGATCGCGCAGGCAGCTCGGCAACTGATGGAGAACCAGTGGCTATGACGCGCGACAGGTACGGATGCGCAAGTGCCTGGGCCACAGGGCTCCATGGTGTCTGTCAATGTTTGGTGATGTCCCAGCAGAGGGAGAGCAGGTCATGAAATTTTTCAAATTGCCGGATCTGGGCGAAGGACTGGCCGAGGCCGAGATCGTCGAGTGGAAGGTGAGCGCCGGTGATACGGTGCAGGTAGATCAGGTACTGCTGTCGGTGGAGACAGCCAAGGCGCTGGTGGATGTGCCCTCACCGGTGGCCGGGGTCATCGCCAGATTGTGCGGGCAGGAGGGGGACATCCTCCACATCGGGGCACCGCTGGTGGAGTTTGAAGGGGGCGAGGATGACGGCACCGTCGTTGGCAAGGTCAGCGCCCATCAGCAGCATATCGAGGATCATTTCGTGGTGGGGGCCATGGCGCCCGGCGGCACGCTGGTGCAAGCCATGCCAGCGGTACGTCTGCTGGCGCAAAAACTGGGACTGGACATCGACAAGGTCAAGGGAACCGGCAGCGCTGGCATGGTGACCGAGCAGGATGTGCAACAGGCGTTCGAGGCCCAGCAGGAGAGCGGCAACGAATTCCTGAAAGGCTCGCGCCGGGCCATGGCCAAGGCGATGGAGCTCTCGCACCGGACTGTGGTGCCGGTGAGCATCACCGACGAAGTGGACTTGCGCCACTGGCGCCCGGATGAAGATGTGACGGTGCGCCTTATCAAGGCGATCGGCGTGGCGTGTCGGGCCGAACCCTCCATGAATGCGTGGTTTGACGGAGAGACCCTGTCGCGGCGTCTGTTCAGGGAGGTCAATGTGGCCATCGCGGTCGACTCCAAGCATGGGCTCTATGTGCCCGTGATGGAAAACGTGGCAGAGCGGGACCAGGCTGACATACGGCAGGGGCTGGATCGGATGATCGCCGATGTGAAGGCCCGTGCCGTGCCGCGGGAAATGTTGCAGGGGGCGACCATCACCCTCACCAACTTTGGCGCCATCGCTGGCCGTTACGCCAGCCCCATCGTCACACCACCTCAGGTGGCCATCATAGGAGCGGGCAAGTTGTTCGAGAAGGTGGTGTTCATCCACGGCGAGGCGCGCCCGGTGCGTGCACTTCCCCTGTCGATGACGTTTGACCACAGAGCCTGCACCGGTGGAGAGGCGGCTCGCTTCCTCAAAGCCCTGGTTCAGGCACTGGAGTCGGCACAGGTCTAAACCGCTGTACCCCGCCGCTGGCGGGGTACAAATTTGTTTGCGTAATCGACAAAGGCACGTATAATCTCAACCAGCTTGAAAGGGCGATAGTTATGTCAATGAATATGATGTTTTACATCTTTTCCTGTTGTTCATAAGTAATCCCGTTTTTTGAGCTTTACCCGCTGAAAAGCATAAGTAATTATTTTGAATACAGGTTTAAAGATATGTCTAACATGATCACCGGTACCGTTAAGTTTTTCAACGAAACCAAAGGTTTTGGCTTCATCCAGCAAGAAAACGGCCCGGACGTTTTCGTTCACTTCAGCGCCATCCAAGGTAACGGTTTCCGTACCCTGGCTGAAGGTCAGCGCGTACAGTTCTCTGTGACCCAAGGTCAAAAAGGCCCGCAGGCTGAGAACGTAACTGCTCTGTAATTCTTGCAGAATTTAAGAAAGCCGTGGTACCTCTGGTGCCACGGCTTTTTGTTTTCATAGCTTCTCAATACGCGTCATGACCCTGCTCTCCTCCCTCTTGCTGACCGTGGCGTTGACCGGTCAGGCCAGCCCGCCAACGCCGGATCCTGCGGTGAATGATGCCGTGTCCGTGTGTCAACAGTTTGTACATGTTCGTCTGGGAAACGCGGTGAAACCCGATGAGATCAGGGTACAGCCGGTGCCAAAACGGGCGGGAGAGTGGCTGGTCGATGGCAAGATAAAAGGACCCGAAGGTCCTTTGCTGTTTGCTTGTCTGCTGCGACAAGGAGAGCGCTGGGAGTTGCTCAACTTCTCGCTCTGGGCACCACAACCGCTCAATTCGGCTTGAGTGCGACCAGCAGGTGTTGGAGATGCTCCAGCATGGTCATGCCGAAAGGGGTCAGATAGCCGCCATCTGCTGCGGTGATCAGGCCCTGGCTGTGCAGGCGCGCTGCCGCCTGGCAAAGCGCTTCCGACATGTCGCTGCGCAGCTTGATCCCCAGGCTCATGTTGGCCGGATCAAAACACGCCAGTATTTTCAGCTCATTCACAAAATCGTCAGAAACCTGGTTGATCCCACTCATGGATGCACTCCTTACGCTAAAGATGTATGCAACCTAGCATCCCCGGTGCCTCTTTAGTGGGCGCTGGCTCAAACAATTGGCCTTTATCGGGGCCGCTCTGGTTCAAACGCTGCTTTTTTGGACGCTATCTATCACCGGCCCGGCTGGACGCAAACGCCCCCAGCAAGGCAAACATGCTAGAATGGCACCCTCGTTCACCCTCATGACCAGGCGTGATGCCAGGTCATCTTGTTCAAGGCGCGTCTCATGATCACTGTTACTCTGGTCTCTCTGCTGCACTCTCTGGGTCCCCGTTTTCCTGTTTATGCTCCCTCCTTGCTGCTCCCTCTCCTGGCGCAACATCAAGGAGATCTCTGGCTGCCGGCCATTCGTGGGGAAGACGTGACAACCCTTCGCCAGCATGGCAAGGATGCCCAGAGTCTGGCTACCTTGTCGGCAGGCTGGTGCGAGTTTGCGGCCCAGAGCAAAGAGACGCCGGAGCTCGATGCGCTGGCAAGTTACGATGAGGAGATGCTGGAGAACCTGCAGATGTACTGGCGCCACCCGAGCAAGATAAACAGCCCGATCACCGATAACCTGTTCGAGCTGCGCCGCGAGGTGGTGGACGAGGCCCATGGCGGCAAGCTGGTTGCTGCCTGGAGTGCCGCCCAGCAAGCACGGCTTGAGCAGATCATGGTGGGGGTTGCTGCGGGGCGGGATCAGCTCTGCTTTGTGGAGGTGGAGTCCGCCTACTGGCTGAGGGAGCGACTGGGTGAGACCGCGGGACTCCGGCTGTTGACCCCCGAGCTGGGGTGAGGCGATGGAAAGACGGATGACCCATTACTCCTGCTGGACAAGGGGTCGGCAAGATGTGAACATGTCGCCCTTTATTGAACGAGAGACTTGACCGATGAGCTATGAACTTAGCGACACCGAGCGCAATGCCGCGCTGCAACTGAACGCCGATTACCGCTTTGATCACTTCATCAGCAAGTTGGTCGAGCACGAAGAGCTGTTTGTCCTGACCGACGAACACGGCGTCATGATGCTGACGACCGAAGAGGAAGACTGCATCCCGGTATGGCCGCATCCCGACTACGCCAAGGCCTGGGCCGAAGGGGAGTGGGCCGAGTGCAAGCCGCAGTCCATCACCCTCAAGGTGTGGCTGGATCGCTGGGTGGATGGCATGGAGCAGGATGATCTCTGCGTGGCCGTGTTCCCGACGCCGGATCAGGAAGGGATTGTGCTGGACCCGGCCGACGTCGCCGACGCCATTGCGCAAAAGCAGGCCAAACGCGGCTGAGCGCCCTCTGCCTGGTGCCATCCCGGTTGTAACAAAGACCCCGCCAATGTGCGGGGTCTTTTGTTTTGGGGCTGACGGTGCCAGCTGCCCTATTTTTGCTGGTAGGTGGTATCCGTGATGGTCACTGGCGGGAAGGTCTGCCCCCCTTTGATGGCGGCCCGGGTCTGCGCCTTTGCCGCTTCGTCAATCCAGAGCAGGCCGCCGAAGCTGTAACCCGAGTTGGAGCCGTCGAGGGGCCAGTAGAGCAAGTCGCTCTGAGGGGTTGCCGGCACCTTGGGCAGGCGTATCCAGCGCCAGGCGCCGGCCCGGGTATAGGGCACCTGATAGGCGGGGACGAAGCTGGCGAGCTCATAGAGTCGCTGCTGGATCTGGCGGGAGAGGTCGGCCTTCTTGCCGAAATCGAACGCCTTGTCGTATTGCTCCACCAGGGCCGAGATCCTGTCGTCATCGATGTTCATGATGTTGTTGGTCTGGGGCTTGTGGGCATTGACCCTGTGGAAGTGTTCCCAATAGGCGGGATAACGACCACCGCTCCAGGCCATCCAGGCACTCTGGTGTTTTTTCTCCAGCATGGATTTGAAGCCGGCAGACGCATCCATCAGATTGAGCTCGAGGTTGAGCCCCGCCTTTTTCGCCTCTTCCCGCAGCAGGGTGAGACGCTGGGCATGTTCCGCCGTAGTGTAGGTGATGCTGAGGGAGAGGGGCTGGTCCTTGTCGTTTCGCAAGATGCCATCCGGTCCGGTCTTGGTGAAGCCCGCCTTGGCAAAGAATTCGCGAGCAAGGGCGGGATCGAAGGGGCGCGCCTTGAGGTCGGTATTGGTGAACTCTCCCTGGCCCGAGCCATAGGTGTTGAGACGCTGGTAGTCCCCCCGCAGCAAGGTCGCGATCATCTTGTCCAGGGCGAGGGCGTGCTGGATGCCGAGTCTGACGTCGAGATTGCTCAGCAAGGGATCGGCCGTGTTGAGATAGAGCCCCATGGGGGGCTGAGGCGTCTGGTTGTAGAACCAGAGCCGCTCGATATAGCCCTTCTCGAATTCGGCGGTCTTGCTCTTGTCGTGCCACCAGTTGGGCATCACGAGGGGGAAGGTATCGAGCTCACCGCGCAGGAAGTGCTGCCAGGCGATGTTCTGATCCCTGAGCACCTTGATCTCGATGCGATCCGGATTGAAGCGGTGCTGGAAGTAGCGCTCGTCGTTCCCCCACCAATCCTTGACCCGGTCGAAGGTAACCGACTTGCCCTTCCTGAGCTCGCCAATCTGGTAGGGGCCGGTGACCGGCAGCACCTTCCAGTTGTACTCCTTGACCCAGTTGGCGGTCAGCTTGATGGCGTGGCTGGGCTCCGGGGTGAAGGGGAGAGCTTCGAGCAGATCTTCCCGGCTCTTCTCGGTGCCGCTGGTGATGGCGAGGGTGTGATCGTCAAACTTGGTCACTTCGCTTATCTGGGTGCTGTAGTAGTTGTTGTACCAGGGGTCGTTGATCTCCTTGCTGCGCATCATCTTGAGGGTGAAGACCCAGTCGTCCGCAGTGACGGGCTGGCCGTCCGACCAGCGGGCCTTGGGGTTGATACGAAAATAGAGCGTCTTGTTATCCGCGCCGAAAGCCCACTGGTTGGCCAGCATGGGGATGGGATTGCGCGTCACGGGATGGGTGCTCAGGAGCGGCAGGTTGGTCTCGCGCACGTAGGCCGCAAAACCGCCGTTGGAATCCGGCCCGTATTTGCGCAAGGTGAGCGGAAAGCTCGACATGAAATCCCGGAAGGTGCCGCCTCGCTTGGCCTCGGGGTCTGCATAGACGGGATCGGTGTCGTTGTTCTCCCATTTGAGATCTGCCGGCAGGGTGGCACTCCAGCCGAACGGGCTCCAGCAGAAGGGGAGCAGCATGGCCGTGACCCGCATGATGCCTGGTAAAGAGGGGATGATCGAAAATGACGGATGACGCATGTCCTTGCTCTCCTGATGATGGCGTCCTGCCGAAATAACGGGGTGGGCCCAAGAGGGCCTGACCCATGATGGGAAGTTTCCCGGGCGAGGTCAATCCTCGGTTTGGGTCTTCAAGAAGCGCATCTTGCCCCCCAGCAGATGCACCACGAAGCCGAGCAGCACCAGACCCGAGCCCAGCCATTGCAGGGGAGTGGGGTGTTCATCGAGCAGCAGGGCGGCGGCCACCATGCCGACACAGGGCACCAGCAGGGAGAGGGGGGCAACCTGGGCCACCGGATAGCGCATCAGCAGCCTCCCCCACAGGCCATAACCGAGCCAGGTGGCGATAAACGAGAGATAGAGCACGCACAAGACGCCCTGCCAACGGATGTTGAGCAGGCTGCTCGCGATGAGTTCGGGCCCCTCGAACAACCAGGAGAGCGCGAAGAAGGGCAGGATGGGCACCAGCCCGCCCCAGGCGACCAGGCTTGGCAGAGAGGTGCGATAGCGCAGACCTATCTGGCGATTGATGACGTTGCCAAGGCCCCAGCAGGCGGCTGCGCACAGCGTCAGCACAAACCCGATGAGGGTGAGGTTGCCCTCGCCATGGGTGGCGATGAGATAAAGACCTGCTCCCGCCAGCGGCAGTGCCACCCAGTGGTGGGGCTGCCAGCGCTCTCCCAGCCAGATCATGGCGAACAGCAGGGTGAAGACCACCTGGGATTGCAGCACCAGGGAGGCCATGCCGGCGGGCATGCCGAATTTCATGGCGCAGAACAGGAAGGCAAACTGGCCCAGGCTGATCGCACCGCCATAGGCCAGCAGCCAGCGCCAGGGCATGGCAGGCCTGGGAACCAGCAGAATGGCGGGGAAGACGACTCCGACGAAACGCAGTGCTCCCAGCAGCAGTGGGGGGATGCCTTCCAGCCCCCACTTGATGGCAACGAAGTTGAGTCCCCAGCAGAGAATGACCAGGGCGGCCAGACACTTGTCCTTGGTTTGCATGCAGCATCCTTGTTTGAGCGGCGCCGGCACGGCAGGGCGCCGAAGGGGTCGAGCATACCTGCTACAGGGTGGGCACCGTCAAGGGCGCAGGTGTCTGCCGGGCGAGTGCGGGCGGGCTAAGCTAAAAGTGAGAGCCCGGATTGACGGGCTGGCGTCGATGGCTGACCGGAGGTGTTCCATGAGCGACCATACCCTGCTGCCCCATGGTGAAGACTTGCGCCGCGCGGTGCGCTGGCTCAGCGAACACCATCAACACGACATCCGGGCCATCGAAGAGGCCTGCCTGCGCTTCGATCTCTCCCCGCTGGATGAGGAGTTCCTGATTCGCCATTGCCGTGAGCAGCCGCCAACAAGCCGGACAGGTTAGACGAAGTTGGCCAGGTTGATGCCAAACTCCTTGGGGTCCACCGTGCTCTCTATGGTCTCCTGAACCCCGTTTTTGGCGAGATCCAGCCACTGCACCTCGAGATAATGGCGATGGCCTGCGTGATAGATCACCTTGACCACGGGCTTGAGCGGTTGCTGTTCGTTGCGCTGCATCACGATGGCCAGGCGCTGGTTGGAGAGCTGCACCAGGGTACCCACCGGATAGACCCCCATGCACTTGATGAACCTGGTTACCAGGTCGGCATCAAAATGCAGATCAACCCCCTTGAGCAGAATGCGAAACGCCTGGGTTGGCTGCATGCCCTGTTTGTATACCCTGTCTGCCGTCACCGCATCGTAGACATCGACGATGCCGCTCATGCGGGTGTAGAGGGAGAGCTGATCCCCCTTGAGGCGCCGCGGGTAGCCGGTGCCATCGATCCGCTCGTGATGGTTGGCGGCCACCTCCAGCATGATGGGGGTGATGCCGGCGGTGGCGGCCAGGATGTCGTGGCTGTGGACCACGTGCTCGCGCATCACCTCCAGCTCCTCATCGGTGAGCTTGCCCGGTTTGTTGAGCACCTCGTCCGGGGTCATGATCTTGCCCACGTCGTGGAGCAGGCCACCGAGGGTCAGCTCCTTGAGCACGCTGCGATCCAGCCCCAGGTAGCGGCCGAAGTTCGCCAGGAGGATGGCGACATTCATGGAGTGCTCCATCAGGTAGGCATCCTTGGCACGGATCCGCGCCAGACAGAGCATGGCATCGCCGTGGGTGAACATGGTATCGACCATCTCTTCGGCCACGGCGGCAAGGGGCGTGATGTCGATGGGCTCTCCGGCCTTGAGATGGCGAATGAACTTGCCCTGGAGTTCGCGCGCTTCCTGATAGAGCCGACGGATCTTGAGCTCGCGCCCTTCACCACTGCCGATCTGACGAGAGGAGCCCGCCCCGTTTGTCACCACATCCGCCGGGCTTGCCGTGCCCCCTCCCGGCAGCTTGCTGCGGGCAAGATCCACCCGCACCGTCAGCACGCCGCGCCGGATCAGCGCCTCCACCTGCTGGGGGTTGGTCACCATGCCGGTCTGGGCAATCTCCATGGCGCCGGTCTGGCTGGCAATGGCAATGACGTACATGCCAGGTTTTAGCTGGCTGACGGGGATGACGGGGTGAGACTTCGTCGGCTTCATGGGTACATCCTGGGCTTATTATTATGTGTGATGTCGGTCTGCTGACGGCAGTCTATCACTGGCACATCATGGCGTCAGGCGCCATCTTGAGTCCCTGTCGCTTAGTACTGGTGTTGTCGGGTCTGACCGATATAATGTCGCCCCCAATCATGATGGATTCCGAGGTTTTTGCATGCGGCTCGACAAATTTCTTTGCGATTGCTCCGATTTGACCCGTTCCCAGGCGGGCAAGCTGATCCGTCAGGGGGAAGTGCTGGTAGACGGCGTGCTGGTCAAGCAGCCCGCCTTTCACATCAATGAGCAACACCAGATCGAGTTTGACGGTGTGACCTTGACCCTGAACCTGCAGAATCGCTACTTCATGCTGCACAAGCCGGAAGGATATGTCTGCTCCAACGAGGACCCGGATCACGCCACCGTGTTCCACCTGCTCGACGAGCCGGCCATGGGCAAACTGCATGTGGTGGGGCGCCTCGATCTCGATACCACCGGGCTGGTGCTGATCACCGATGACGGCCAGTGGTCCCATCGCATCACGTCGCCCCGGCACGAGTGTGCGAAGACCTACCATGTCTGGCTGGCTGATCCCGTGAGTGAAGAGGCTATCTCGCTCTTTGCCGACGGTATCTACCTGCGCAACGAGAACGACAAGACCCGCCCTGCGGAGCTGGAAATCCTGGACGAGCGGGAAGCACGCCTGACCATCCACGAGGGCAAGTATCACCAGGTGAAGCGGATGTTCGCCGCCATCGGCAACAAGGTGGTCGGGCTGCATCGGGAACGCATTGGCGATCTGGCTCTGGACGATGAGCTGGCACCGGGGGAATACCGGGAGCTGACCGAAGAGGAAGTGGCTCTGTTCTAGGGACGCGATCGCCTCTCTCCCTGTCCGGCAAGGGTGAGCATCGGCGGCTCAGAGCCGCCGATGGGCGTGTTGGTCCTTCCAGGAGGATAGACGGGGCTCAGTTCCCCATTCCCAGCACCAGGGCCGTGCCCAGGGTGGCCAGCAGGGCTCCGGCCCAGGCGGGGAGCGAGGGACGCATCCCCGAGTGCCACCACAGCAAGGGCAGCAGAATGACCGGTGTGGTGGAAGACAAGATGGCCACCATGCCCACATCTCCCTGACGCAGGGCCACCAGGATCAGGGTCATTCCCAGCGTCATCGCCAGAAATCCGTTGATGCCTATCATGCCGAGCACCTGCCGGTTGATGGGGTTGTGCGGCATGGCGAGCGGCAGGCGCAGTGCCCGCAAGACGCAGTGTGCCAAGAGGGCGCTGCCCATGCGCACGCCGGAAGCGCTCACCGCGTCCACGGTGCCGCTCATCATCACCGGCTTGGCGATGATGGCTCCGAGGCTCTGGCACAGGGCTGCGGTGAGGCCAAGGGCTATGCCGACCACGAGGCGGCCGCGCACCTGCTCCCATTCGTTCTGCTGGTTGTCGCCACGACGACCAAACAGGATGGCGAGCATGACCCCGGCCAGGACCAGCAAGGCGCCTGGCAGGCGCCAGCCATCGAGCCGCTCGCCAAAGAGCCAGAGCCCGAGCAGGGCGGAGAAGAGGGCGTGACAGGAGAAGAGCAGACCGCTGCGCCTGGGGCCGAGCCGGTTCATGCAGGCAAAGAGGGCGGTGTCGCCGACGAAGATGCCGATGAGGCCGGAGAGGGCCAGCAGGGGAAGGGCGCTCTCGGTGAGGGTCTGCCAGCCTCCCGTCACCAGACTTGCGCTGGCCAGCATCAGGCTGACCAGGAACATCCGCCAGCGGCTGTAGGCAAAGGCCCCCAGATGGCGAGCCGGTTTGACGGAGATGAGGGCGGCGATCGCCCATAAACTGGCGGCAGCCAGCGCCAGCCATTCGTAACCCATAAAGACCCCTGAAACGGTAGACGACAACCGGACTTGCAGGCGACACATCGCCCCGGGCCGATTGCCAACGGGGCAGGGGAGTGCGCCTTCTGGCGATTGCGCCCACCCGTGGCGGCCGTGTCGTCATAAAACCTTGAAAAAAATAGCCCGAAAGACTCCCTCTATCGGGCAGGCCCGATACAATACGGGTCGTCTTCGGGGATAACAAGCGCGGCATGATGCATTCGGTTCCAGGCGCGCCGCCGGCCTTCCCCCCATTGCAGTCAAAAGAATTGAACGAGGTTGATGTCATGTTTTACCGTTTCGCCGCCAGGCCAGCCCGCCGCTGGCTCTCTCCCTTGCTGTTCGGGTTGATGGCGGTGCCGCCGCTTCAGGCCACTACCGTGGTGCAGCAGCCCGTGCTGTCGGACAGGCAGACCCTGGTCAAGGGCAATGGCGCCGAACCCGAGTCCCTCGATCCGGCCCTGATCCGCTCCGGTTTCCCGGGGGAGGTGGTGCTGGTGGACCTGTTCGAGGGGCTGGTGAGCGAGGATGGTCAGGGCAAGATAGTGCCCGCCCAGGCCCAGCGCTGGGAGACCAGCGAGGATGGGCTGGTGTGGCGCTTCTTCCTGCGTCCCCAGCTCAAATGGTCCAACGGCGAGCCCCTCACCGCCCGGGATTTCGTCTACGCCTGG
This sequence comes from Aeromonas sp. QDB14, assembly GCF_027707845.1. Taxonomy (NCBI): domain Bacteria; kingdom Pseudomonadati; phylum Pseudomonadota; class Gammaproteobacteria; order Aeromonadales; family Aeromonadaceae; genus Aeromonas; species Aeromonas sp. QDB14. The sequence goes on from NZ_JAPCJD010000001.1 coordinate 21,581, forward strand.
CGGCGGCTGCTGAACCCGGCGCAGGCTTCCCCCTCCGCCGGCCTGCTGCTGGCGACCGGCATCAACAATGCCCAGTCCATCTATGCCGGGGCGCTCGACCTCGATGCCCTGGGGGTGGAGGCTGAAAGCGACCAGATCCTGAAAGTGACCCTGGAGCGCCCCGTTCCCTATTTCCTGCAACTGGTCAGCCAGCGCCCCTTCGTGCCGGTCAACGAGCGGGTCATCTCCCAGTTTGGCAAGCAGTGGACCCAGCCAGGCAAGATGGTGAGCAATGGCCCCTACAAGCTGGCGAGCTGGGTCGTGAACGAGCGCATCGAAGCCGAACGCAACCCCCAGTACTGGGATGACGCCCATACCCGGATCCAGCGGGTGACCTACCTGCCGCTCGCTTCCCAGCATGGGGAGCGGCTGCGTTACGAAGCGGGGGAGATCCAGCTCACCAACAAGGTGGCGCTGGAGTACTACCAGAAGACCATGCAGGAGGCACCGGAGCGGATCTGGGGTCTGCCGCTGCTTGGCACCTATCTTTACACTTTCAATCTCAATCGCCCCGAGTTGCAGGATGTGCGGGTGCGCCAGGCGCTCTCCATGGCCATCGATCGCCACCTGCTGACCGAGAAGGTGAGCGGCCAGGGGGAGCGCTCTGCCTGGTCACTGCTGCCCGCCATGCCGGGTTATGACGAGCTGGATATCCCCCTCTCCCGGGAAGACCAGCCGACCCGGTTGGCCCGGGCCGCCGCACTGTTGGCCCAGGCGGGCTACAACAGCGCCCATCCCCTCAGGCTGACGCTGACCTACAACACGTCGGAGAACCACAAGAAGCTGGCCCTGGCGGTGGCGGCCATGTGGAAACCGCTGGGGGTCGAGGTCTCCCTCAACAACATGGAGTGGAATGCCTATCAGGTCGCCAAGGATAGTGGTGATTTCATGCTGGCTCGTTCATTTTTGTTTGGTGATTATGTCGAGCCGTCGTCCATGCTTGGCAGTTTCCGCTGCCAGGATCCCCAGAACGAGAGCGGCTACTGCAACCCCGCCTTCGATGGTCTGCTGCAGCAGGCTTCCGAGACCCTGGATGCCAACGCCCGGTCCGGGATCTATCATCAGGCCGAGCAACTGCTGATGGAGGAGGTGCCCGTCATCCCCGTCTATCACTACAACCAGATGCGACTGGTGGACCCGGCACTGCGCGGCTTGCCGAGCCGCAACCTCAAGGGTGCCATCGCCACCAAGGATCTCTATTTCAGCCAGCCATGAGGAGTGTGGAATGAAGATTGCCATTATCTCGGATCTGCACGGCAGTCTGACTGCCCTCGAGCAGTTGCTGGCGCAACTCGCTCCCTGGCAGCCTGATCACTATCTGCTGCTCGGGGATCTGCTCAATCACGGGCCGCGCAATCCGGTGCCGGCGGGGTATGATCCTGCAGCTGTGGCGGCAAGGCTCAACGAGCTGGCCCCCCGCATCATGGCGGTGCGTGGCAATTGCGATTCGGAGGTGGACCAGATGCTGCTCCATTTCCCCATCACGGCGCCCTACAACCAGCTGCTGGTGGATGGGCGGCGCTGGTTTGTCAGCCACGGTCATCTCTATGAGCCCGGCAACGTGCCCCTGCCAGCAGGGAGCCTGTTCATCAGCGGTCATACCCATGTGCCTGTGCTGCGCCAGGAGGGAGAGATTTTCCTGATAAACCCGGGGTCTATCTGTTTTCCAAGAGGCGAGTGGGTGGCCAGTTATGGGCGATATCACGAGGGCCGCATGAGCATTCATGCCTGCAAGGATGGAGAAACCCTGATGCAGCTGGTGCTCTGACTAGGGGCCCAAAAGGAGAGGAAGCCCGAAGGGGGAGAGGAGATCAGGCCTTGATCCCGAAAGAGCGGGTGCCTGAGCGGGTATTGCCTTTGGCGTCATAGGTCAGGGAGCTGCTGTCTCTGAGCTTGCTGAGGAAGCTGGCGAGACGGCGATTGGAGACAATACTGAGTTCGAGCAGACGTCCGTTGAGATTGTTCTGCTCCTGGCAGGCTTCCAGCTTGGCTTGAAGGGCCTGCAATTGGGTCGGGAAGGCGCTCAGCTGTTGCTTCAGGTCGGGTAGCTCCGCCAGAGTCTTGTCCAGCGTCTCGATGGCCACCAGCAGTTGCTGCTTGCGATCGGCGAGTGCCGGCAAGGCAAGGGCCCGGTGAGCCTTGAGGAGGTCGAACTCCTCTGCCAGCAAGCCTTGCATCTGGGAGAGGTTGTCGTCCTGAGCGCGCAGCAGCGAAGGGAGGTCCATCATCCCAACCGTTTATCCAGATCGGCTTCAAAGCTGAACATCTTTCTGGCCACGGTTTCGCTGTTGACCTTGTACTCCCCACTGGCCACGGCCTTCTTCAGGCTCTCGACGCGGCTCTCGTTACCGGTGGAGGCGGTGTTGAGGGTCTTCTGCATCTGCTGCAATTGCTGCGCCTCACTGGTCAAGGAGACAGAGTCGCTCTTGACGGTGGTCGCACGGCTGCCCTCGCTGGAGGTCGCCGGCTTGGTGGCTACACCTTGACTGCTGCCGCTGTTTTGCAGGCGGTTGTTAGCCAAGTTGTTGATATTGTTGATAGCCATAAGGTTTACCTTCGTCTGCTTTACTGTTCGCTTACCTGTGTATCGGTGACGGCGGTCAGAACTTTAGAAAAAAATTGCGCAGTGCATTCATGTGTCAGAATGTCACAATCACGGAGCCCACTGCACTGACCTGGCCTTGCACCGTTCTGCCCGAGCGCGTGTTGACAAGCCGGATCATGTCTCCGAAGCTGCCATCTTGCAAGGCGCGGGCCATGGTTTTGATCTGCATGCTGCTGTTTTCGGCGCTCAGGGTGACCTGGTCCCCCTTGCAGACCACGCATACCTGGGTGAGCCTGATTGGCTGGCCCGGTTTGAGCTCACGCTTGCTGCGTACCCCGATGAGGGCGGTCGGGTCGGTAAGGTAGTCGCCACGGATCAGGGTCTGGTCCTGGTATGCCAGGGTCAGCATGGGTTCACTCAGAATGTCCCCCTTGGCAACCGGGACGGTGACGGTGACATAGGGTTTCTGGATACTGACCCGGACCGGTAGATAGAGATCCCAGGATTTCTCTCCCTCGCACTTGAGGTAGACGGTGGTGTTGCGACGGATCTCCATCCTGGCGGGGAGGGAAATGGTGAGGGCATCTTCGCAGCGCGTGAGGGGGAGGCGCTCGTCAATGGTACCGGCCTTGACGTCGGCCTGTGCATCGAGGGGAATATCGAGCTGGTCGAGCACGAACGCCTGTGCCTGTTCTTGCAGATAGTCGGTGACCTCGGACGCCATGGCGTGAGACAGACTGCAAAACGGCAGTAAGATAAGGAAAAGTCTACTAATCATTTTTGCTTACCGGTCGATAAGTTATTCACGTATACCACCGTAGTTAACTATGCTTGCTCCAGAATTATTCGATTGTTGAAACAACGATGATCTGATGCAAGCCAATGTGCATGCATAATGACATGCACGATCAGTGCCAAGCATTTTTAGGGAGTGTTTATGGCGAGTATTCTGGACTCGGTCAACCAGCGAACCCAGCTAGTGGGACAAAACAGGCTGGAGCTGCTGTTGTTTCGTCTCAATGGACGTCAAAGATTTGGCATCAACGTATTCAAGGTACGCGAGGTGCTGCAGTGTCCCCCTCTGACCGTCATGCCCAAGCTCAACTCCTGCATTCGCGGCGTGGCACATATCCGTGGCCAGACCATCTCGGTGATCGATCTCAGCATGGCGATGGGCAAGCGCCCCATCCAGGACCTCTCCAAGTGCTTCATCATCATCTCCGAGTACAACCGCTCCATTCAGGGGTTCCTGGTCCACTCGGTCGAGCGCATCATCAACATGAACTGGGAGTCCATCCTGCCGCCACCCAAAGGGGCCGGTCGCATCAACTACATGACGGCGGTGACCGAGGTAGATGGTGAGCTGGTGGAGATCCTGGACGTGGAGCGCATTCTCAACGAGATCTCGCCGGTCTCCACCGAGGTGTCCACCGAACTGGTGGAAGCAAGCGTGGAGCGCAATCCTCACGGGCGTCCCGTGCTGGTTGCGGACGACTCTTCGGTGGCGCGCAAGCAGGTTCAACGGGCACTGGAGGCTATCGGGGTACAGTGCGTGCTGGCCAAGGATGGACGGGAAGCGCTCAACATGTTGCTGGAGATGTCCAAGAACGGTCCCATCAAGGATCAGATAGCCCTGGTCATTTCGGACATCGAGATGCCGGAGATGGACGGTTATACCTTCACCGCCGAGATCCGCAACAATCCCAACCTCAAGGATTTGCATGTTATCCTGCACACTTCCCTCAGTGGGGTGTTCAATCAGGCCATGGTGCAGAAAGTCGGAGCGAACAATTTCATTGCCAAATTCCAGCCGGATGAATTGGCCAAGGCCGTACAAGGCGCTCTCTAATCAAGAAGAACAACTGCATGAAGACACTTTCGGACGACTTATACAGGCAATTCAGCAATTTTCTAGCGCAACAGAGCGGCATAGTGCTGGGTGACAACAAACAGTATCTGGTCAAGAGCCGCCTGTCGCCCTTGATGACTCAGTTTGGTATCGAGAGTCTGTCTGATCTGGTCACCCGGGCGATGAACGTGCGCGAGCGGGAACTCAAGATGGCCGTGGTGGATGCCATGACCACCAACGAGACCCTGTGGTTTCGCGATACCTATCCGTTCCAGTTGCTGAGCGACAAGATTTTCCCCGAACTCGGCAAGAGCGGTCGTCCCATCAAGATCTGGTCCGCCGCCTCCTCGTCCGGGCAGGAGCCGTACTCCATTGCCATGACGGCGCTGGAGCAGCAGGTCAAGCGACCGGGCACCCTGCCGGGCGGGGTGCAGATAGTGGGGACCGACATCTCCAGCACCATGCTCAACCAGTGCAAGGAGGGGGTCTACGACAGCCTGGCGCTGGCCCGCGGGCTCTCCCCCGAGCGCAAGCGACTCTTTTTCGAACCCTTTGGCGACAACAAGATGCGGGTGGTGGAGCGTGTCAGAAAATTGACCAGCTTCCGTCCCCTCAACCTGCTGGAGAGCTACAGCCTGCTCGGCAAGTTTGACATCATCTTCTGCCGCAACGTGCTCATCTACTTTGCGCCCGAAGTGAAATCCAAGATCCTCAACCAGTTCGCCAGCAGCCTCAATCCTGGCGGCTACCTGATGCTGGGGGCCTCCGAGTCTCTGGCCGGCCTCACCGACAAGTTCGAGATGATCCGCTGCAACCCCGGCATCGTCTACAAGGTCAAATAACCCCGCTCAATACCCTCTTGGCACATCTCTTGCTAAATATTCATGAAGCTGGAGGTGTGCTATGGCAATTTCATTCGACAAGGCATTCGGTGTTCATCAGTACACGCTAAGCGTGCGCGCCAAGCGTGCCGAGGTGTTGTCCAGCAACATCGCCAATGCGGACACGCCGGGCTTCAAGGCCCGTGACATCGACTTCTCACAGGCGTTGCAGGATGCCCAGGGCCAGCAAGGGTTCGGGCTCAGCACCACCAGCGAGAAGCACTTCGCCTTGCAGATGGATACCCCGGGCACGACCCAGTACCGCAATCCCCTGCAACCGGATACCGGTGACGGCAACACGGTGGACGTGCAGCAGGAGCGCAGCGAGTTCCTGCGCAACAGCCTCGAATACCAGGCCTCCCTTGAATTCATGAACAGCAAGATAAGCGGCCTGCTCAAGGCACTGAAAGGAGAGCAAGGATGAGTTTGTTCAAGGTCTTTGACATTGCAGGCTCTGCCATGAGTGCGCAGTCCGTTCGCCTCAACACGGTGGCGAGCAACATGGCCAACGCTGACAGTGTCAGCTCCAGCGTGGAAAAAACTTACCACGCCAGGCGGCCAGTCTTTGCCGCCCAGCTGGATCAGGCCATGTCCGACAAGCAGGCCTCGGTCGGGGTGGATGTGAAGGGCATCGTCGAGAGTGATGCGCCGCTGCTCAAGGAGTACAACCCGAATCACCCCATGGCGGACAAGGATGGCTTCATCTTCAAGCCCAACGTCAACATGGTGGAAGAGATGGCGGACATGATAGCGGCGTCGCGCAGCTACCAGACCAACGTCCAGGTGGCCGACGCGGCCAAGAAAATGTTGCAGCAGACCCTGGGTCTGGGCAAGTCCTGACAGAGGTGAACCCGGATGAGAGTGACCCGTGATCGCCTGCCAGGCGGCAACAATCGGCCCAATGGGCACGCCCTAGAGGGGGGAGCATAAGTGGCAGATACCTATGACAGCCTGCTGGGCGTCAACCGGACGACGTCGGCCCAGACCAGCACGGCCAGCACCAGCACCCAGAAAAAGGAGCTGGATCAGGAGTCCTTCCTGAAGTTGCTGACCATGCAGCTCTCCTATCAGGACCCGTTCAAGCCGGTGGACAACGCCCAGATGCTCTCCCAGATGACGTCCATGTCGACGTCACAGGGGATCAGCAGCCTCTCCACACAGATGGAGAGTCTCAACAGCCTGATGACCTCCAGCCAGGCGCTGCAGGCGTCGGCCCTGGTGGGTCAGAACGTGCTCATCCCCTCCAACACCGGCTATGTGGAGAAGGGGGGCACCCTCTCCGGCGTCATCGCCACCGGCGACGGCGGCAGCAACATCAAGGTGACGGTGAAGGACGAGAGCGGTCAGGTGATCAAGGAGTTCTCCATCGAGGGAGACCAGAAAGGCAACGTGCCCTTCACGTGGGATGGCCTCGACAAGTCGGGCAATGCGGCCAAGAGCGGGAAGTATTCGATAGAAGCCCACGCCACCGTGGACGGCAAGTCGGAAAGCGTCCCCGCCCTGACCTACGCCAAGGTGGAGAGCGTCACCCTGGGCACCAGCTCCAACCCCAGTACCCTCAAGCTCAAGGGGCTGGGCGGCATCTATCTGACCGATGTATTGGAAATTGGCGGGACGACCGGCAACACGACGACCAAGTCGGCTTCGACCTCTAACGCAGTGATCTAAGGAGAAAGACATGTCATTCAACAATGCCCTCAGCGGCATCAATGCGGCTCAAAAAGACCTGAACGTCACCGCGAACAACATTGCCAACGTCAACACCACCGGCTTCAAGGAGTCCCGTGCCGAGTTCGCCGACGTCTACGCCAACTCCATCTTCGTCAACGCCAAGACCCAGGTCGGCAACGGGGTCGCAACGGCGGCGGTGGCGCAGCAGTTCCACCAGGGGGCGCTGCAATTCACCAACAACGCGCTGGATCTCGCCATCCAGGGCAACGGCTTCTTTGTGACCTCGGACGGTCTGACCAACCTGGATCGCACCTATACCCGCTCCGGTGCCTTCAAGCTCAACGAAAACAGCTACATGGTCAGCAACTCCGGCGGTTACCTGCAGGGGTACGAGATCAACGCCGACGGCACCCCCAAGGCGGTGAGCATCAATGCGACCAAACCTATCCAGATCCCGGACCGTGCCGGCGAGCCGGTGCAGACTTCACAGGTCGATGCGAGTTTCAACCTGCCTTCCACGGCCACGCCGCTGGCGGCGGGGGGAACGCCCTATACACCACCGGCCCTCCCTCCGGCGGATGCTTCCAAGTTCGATCCCAAGGATTCGGACACTTACTCCTCCTCCACCTCCGTGGTGGTCTACGACTCCCTGGGGGAGCCTCACACCATCACCCAGTACTTCACCAAGGAGGCGGATCCTGCCGACTCGACCAAGGCGGCGGTGCCGACTGCCTGGCGCATGTACCTCTATGAGGGGGACAAGCCCATCGATATCTCGGGTGGTGCCCCCACCGCCATGGCTGCTGGCCTGAACCAGGCGCCCCTGAGTGCACGCGTCACCTTCGATGCCTCTGGCAAGATGATCACGCCAACCACTCCGGCGGTCATCAAGACGGTCTCATTAGGTTCACCTGCTGCAGGTACACCGGTCACTGGGGAGCCAGGTGCCGGTATCATTACCAATGGGGCGGATGGGGCTCAGCAGTTTGAAATAAAGCTCGGCACCGTGACCCAGTACGCTTCACCGTTCGAAGTCAACAAATTGACCCAGGACGGTTCCACCGTCGGCCGGCTGACCAAGGTGGAGATCACCGCGGATGGCATAGTCTCCGCCACTTACAGCAACGCCACCACCGTCAAGGTGGCCATGGTGGCCATGGCCAAGTTCGCCAACTCCCAGGGTCTCACCCAGGTGGGGGACACCTCCTGGCGCCAGTCCCTGCTCTCTGGTGATGCCCTGCCGGGCACCCCGAACTCCGGCACCTTCGGTTCCATCAAGTCGTCGGCCCTGGAGCAGTCCAACGTGGATTTGACCACAGAGCTGGTGGATCTCATCACCGCACAGCGCAACTTCCAGGCCAACTCCCGTTCTCTGGAAGTGAACAGCTCGCTGCAGCAGAGCATACTGCAGATCCGCTAAGTGTTTTGGCGGTTGCAAGGGGCGCTTCGGCGCCCCTTGTCGTCTGCGGCAGGCGTATTTCCCTCCTCCATGTCGTCGCTCTTCTCTCTTCTTGGCATTCTACTTGCAGTTCTCCCGCGAGAGTCATCTGTTTGACGGAGGATCCCATGGATCACCTGCTTTACATCGCCATGTCCGGGGCCAAGGAGAACATGAACAGCCTGGCTGTTCGTGGCAACAACCTTGCCAACGCCAACACCATTGGCTTCAAGTCTGACTTCGAGCAGGCGCGCAGCATGCAGGCGTTTGGCGAAGGGCTGCCCACACGGGTGTTCGCCATGACCGAGCGGCCGGGCCAGAACCTGCAGCACGGCATGCTGATGACCACGGGTCGGGATCTTGACGTTGCCGTCGATGGGCCGGGCTGGATTGCGGTGCAGGATCCCAACGGCGCGGAAGCCTATACCCGCATGGGCAACCTGCAGCTCAATGCCACCGGCAATCTGCAAACTTCTACCGGTCTGAATGTGGTGGATGATGCCGGTCAGCCCATCGTGCTGCCCCTGCCCATGGAGAAAATTGAGATCAATCGTGACGGTACCATCAGCGGCCGTCCCGAGGGGGCAGCCGCCAACCTGCCGGAAGATTTCCAGCGTATCAAGCTGGTCAACCCGGCGGCAGATGCGGTGGAGAAAGGCCAGGACGGCCTGTTTCGCCGCAAGGATGGCCAGAGTGAGGCCGCGTCTGCGGATGTGGGCCTGATCGCCGGCTCCCTTGAGGGGAGCAACGTCAACGTGGTCGACGAGATGACCAACCTTATTCGCTTGCAACGTCAGTTTGAAACTCAGGTCAAGATCATGAAGACCGCCGAGGAGAACGACGAGGCACAAACCCAGCTGCTGCGTATCAGCTAATCAAGGAGCACCCCATGAATCCTGCACTCTGGATCAGCAAGACCGGCCTCGATGCCCAGCAGACCAACATCTCGGTCACCTCGAACAACCTGGCGAACGCCAGCACAGTGGGCTACAAGAAGGCGCGGGCCATCTTCGAGGATCTGCTGTATCAGAACATCAACCAGCCTGGCGGTCGCTCCTCTGCGGACACCGAGCTCCCTTCCGGCCTGATGCTGGGGGCGGGGGCCAAGGTGGTCGCCACCCAGAAAAACCACAGTCAGGGCAACGTCCAGACCACGGACAACTCCCTTGACCTGATGATCAGCGGCCGCGGCTACTTCGAAATCCAGCTGCCCGATGGCAGCGCCGCCTATACCCGCAACGGCCAGTTCACCCTGAACGACGAGGGGACCATCGTCACCCCGGGCAACGGTTACCCGCTGCAACCGGAGATCCAGATCCCCGAGAACGCCCAGAGCGTCACCGTGGGGGAGGATGGCCAGGTCTCCGTCCAGCTCAAGGGGGATGGCCAATCCCAGGTGGTGGGCCAGATCAACACCACGGACTTCGTCAACCCCACCGGCCTGCAGCCCATGGGGGAGAACCTCTTCCTCGAGACCCAGTCCAGCGGCGCCCCCATTCAGGGGACTGCCGGTGCGGACGGGCTGGGGGTGATCAAGCAGGGGATGCTGGAGACCTCCAACGTCAACGTGACCGAGGAGCTGGTGAATCTCATCCAGGCTCAGCGGGTCTACGAGATGAACTCCAAGGTCATCTCCGCCGTCGACTCCATGATGTCCTTCCTGACCCAGCGGACCTGATGAAAGGAGTGCCATGATGAAAGCCATATGGATGCTGGGACTGCTGACGCTGGCGGGTTGCACCAGTACCCCCAATACCGCCAAACCGGATGACCCGGATTTCGCCCCCGTCTACGGGGAGTCGGAGCCGGTGTCGGTGCGCCCGACCGGCGCCATCTTCCAGCCCGAGCAGGTCAACGGCATCTACTCGGACATCAAGGCGCACCGGGTGGGTGACATCATCACCATCCAGTTGGCGGAGTCGACCTCGGCGTCGAAAAAGGCCAACACCCAGAGCGGTAAGGACAACAAGCTGGCGCTCGACCCCGTCACCCTGGGTGGCGTGCCGGTCACGGCGGGGCCCTACGATCTGTCGGCCTCCATCGGCCAGAACAGTGCCTTCAAGGGGCAGGCCAAGGCGGATCAGAGCAACAGCCTGCAGGGCAACATTTCGGTCAGCGTGGTCAAGGTACTGCCAAACGGCAACCTGCTGGTGCGCGGCGAGAAGTGGATCATGCTCAACAATGGCAACGAATATATCCGTATCACCGGTCTGGTGCGCCCGGAGGACGTGAGCTCGGAAAACAGCGTCTCCTCCCAGCGGGTGGCCAATGCGCGTATCTATTACGGCGGTACCGGGGATCTGGCGAACACCCAGGAACAGGGCTGGCTCACCAGCTTCTTCAACGGCCCCTGGTGGCCCATTTAAGACTCAAGAGTCCGGGGCGTTCACGGGTCCCGGATCAGGAAGGTTTTGTTAGGAGATGTCATGAACCGATTCCGTCTGCTTGCCCTGCTGTGCTGCCTGCTGCCCTTCGGGCTGGCGCACGCATCCCGCATCAAGGACCTCGCCTCGGTGGAAGGGGTGCGCAGCAACCAGCTGATCGGTTACGGTCTGGTGGTGGGCCTGCCCGGCACGGGGGAGAAGAACAACGCCTTCACCGAGCAGACCTTCAGGACCATGCTCAACAACTTCGGCATCAAGGTGCCTGACAACATCAAGCCCAAGATCAAGGACGTGGCACCGGTGGCCATCCACGCGGATCTGCCCCCCTTCTCCAAGCCGGGCCAGACCATAGACGTCACCGTCTCCGCCATCGGCGAGGCGAAGAGCCTGCGTGGCGGCACCCTGCTCCAGACCTTCCTGAAAGGGCTGGATGGCCGCGTCTATGCGGTGGCCCAGGGCAGCCTAGTGGTCGGTGGCCTCGGGGCCGAAGGGGCGGACGGCTCCAAGGTGGTGGTGAACACGCCCACAGTGGGGCGTATCGCCAACGGGGCGACCGTGGAGCGGGAGGTTCCCAACTCCTTCAGCCAGGGCGACACCATCACCTTCAATCTGAACCGGCCGGACTTCACCACCGCCCGCCGTCTGGCGGACGTGGTCAACGATCTGGTGGGTCCGAACACCGCCCAGGCGATGGACGCTACCTCCATCAAGGTATTCGCACCGAGGGATCCGGCCCAGCGGGTCTCCTACCTCTCCACCATCGAGAACCTGGAAGTGGACCCGGCGAGCGAGTCCGCCAAGATCATCGTGAATTCGCGCACCGGGACCATCGTCATCGGCAGCGAGGTCAAGCTGCGCCCGGCGGCCATCAGCCACGGTGGGCTGACGGTCACCATCGCCGAGAACCAGCAGGTCTCCCAACCCAATCCGCTCGCTGGCGGGCAGACGGCGGTCACCAACAACTCCACCATCAACGTGCAGCAGGATCCGGGGCGGATGTTCAAGCTCGATACCGGCGCGACCCTGGACGATCTGGTGCGGGCGGTGAACCAGGTGGGGGTCGCCCCCGGGGATCTGATGGCGATCCTGGAGGCGCTGCAGCAGGCGGGCGCGATCCAGGGCCAACTGGTCATTCTGTAATTTCGTGAGCGGCAAGCGGTTGCCACGGGCGGCAAAGAGGTAGGTTATGGCAGAGTTCGACACCCAGAGCGGTATCAATATTGGCATGGTGCAGGACGTCCAGAACCTGGACAAACTGCGCCAGATGAGCCTGAGCAAGGAGGGGAAGCAAGGGGCCCTGATGGCGGCCGCCCGCCAGTTCGAATCCATCTTCACCCAGACCCTGTTCAAGGGGATGCGCCAGGCCAACTCGGTGCTCACCGAGGGCAACCCGATGAACAGCAGCTACACCCAGTTCTATGAAGGGATGCTGGACGAGCAGCGGGTTGCCGACATGTCGAGCAAGGGGGGGCTGGGCATTGCCGAGATGGTGGCCAGGCAGCTCTCACCCGAGCAGACCTTCACCCATCAGGATGGCCGGGTACTCAAGCTGCCCCAGCGTACCGAGCGGGTCTACAAGCCCTATCAACCCCCCAGTGCCTCCAACGATCTGATTGCTGCCTCCAAAGTTGGCAAAGATTTTGCTGATAACCAAATGAAGGGTGAGCTGAATGGGGCCGAGCGTGCGCTGGCCATGCCAAGACGCCCCCACCGCACCGTGCCGCCCATGGGCAGCAGCCAGAGGCCTTCGGCCCTGGATGGCAGCGCCAAGGTGTTTGACAGCCCGGAAGAGTTCGTCGACAGGCTGATGCCGCTGGCCAAGAAGGCGGCGGACAAGCTGGGGTTGAGCCCGGCGGTGCTGGTGGCCCAGGCCGCCCTTGAGAGTGGCTGGGGCAAGCGGGTGATCAAGGATGCAGACGGAAACGTGACGCACAACCTGTTCGGCATCAAGGCCGATCCGCGTTGGGAAGGCCCCAAGGCTGTGGTGAGCACCCTGGAATACGAGCAAGGGGTGGCCTCGCGCCAGAAGGCGGCGTTTCGCTCCTACGAGTCGTTCGAAGAGAGCTTCAACGACTACGTGGATTTCCTGACCTCTGGGAGTCGCTACAAGGGGGCGCTGGCCAAGGTGGACAGCCCGGACCGTTACTTCGAGGCGTTGCAGCAGGCCGGTTATGCCACCGATCCCCAGTACGCCAGGAAACTTAAACAAGTGTTGCGCAGTGATGCCATCGCCGGTTACTCGACGCCCGGCAACATTGCAGACAGGAACACAGAGATGGAGCTGTAAGCTATGGCAAGCGATCTGCTTGGAATTGGGACCTCGGGTGTGTTGGCCCAGCAGCGACTGCTGCAGACCACCAGCAACAACATAGTGAACGTCAATAGCCAGGGCTATGTACGTGAACGCACCCTGATCTACACCAATTCCGTCGGATTGGGGACGGGCGACATGGTGAGCGAGCGCATCATCAATGCTTATGCCCAGGCCGAGATGCGCCGGGATACCTCCATCTATCAGGCCTCCAGCACCCGCTACGATCAGCTCTTCCAGCTCGACAGCCTGCTCGGCGATGCCAGCAACAGCGTGGGCACCACCATCACCTCCTACTTCAAGGCCTTCCACACCGCCAACGAGTCGCCGTCCGAGATCGGGGGGCGCAAGACGACCCTGAGCGAGCTGGGCGGCATGGTGGACAGATTCCACACCCTCTCCGCCCAGCTCGACAAGCAGGGGGACACCATCAGCGCCACCATAGGCGACGAGACGGACAGGGTGAACAGCCTGCTCAATAGCATCAACGATCTGAACCAGGCCATCATTCGCACCCAGGGCACGCCGGAGGAGAACCTGATGCTGTTCGATCAGCGGGACGAGGCCATCCGTCAGCTCTCCGAAAAGATGGAGATCCGCACCGTGACCCAGCCCAACGGCAGCATGCTGGTGAACATGAGCACGGGGCACTCCCTGGTGCTGGACGGCGGCGTGGCCCAGTTCAAGGTGGTGGCGGGCAACCCGGACTCCCGGGACGTCACGCTGCAACTGACCCTGGGGGCCAACCAGGCCGACGTCAACGACAAGGATGTGGGGGGCGCCATCGGCGGCCTCTTCACCGCGCGCCGGGATCTGGAGCCCGCCAAGCGGGAGCTCGGGCAGCTGGCGGTCGCCCTGGCCGACGCCATGAACCAGCAGAACCGGCTGGGGATGGATCTGGACAACGAGCTCGGTGGGGATCTCTTCTCCCTCGGCGCGAGCGATGGCCTGCCCTACAGCCAGAATACCGGCAGCGGCGCCGCCAAGGTGAACTTCGTCCCCGGCAAGGGAACGGAAGTGACCAACTTCGACTACGAGGTGCAGTTCAGCAGCGCCACCGGCTATGAGGTGTTCTCCATCGACGGCAGCGGCAAGCGCATCTCGCTGATGACCGGCACCACGCCCCCCGCCACGTTCGAGGTGGCGGGGCACGGCATCGAGATCGATCTCTCCGGCACCCCGGCCGCCGGCGACAAGATAGCGCTGCAACCCACCCGGCATGCCGCCGCCAACCTCGAGGCCGCGATCACCCGGCCAGAGGACATCGCGCTGGCGTCCCCCATCAAGGCGGACAAGAACGCCCAGAACCTGGGCTCGGGTGAAATCAAGCTGAGCAGTGTCTACAACACGGGGACGGGCTCGGGCTTTGGTGCCAACAATCTGGACCCGAGCGCACCCCAGGTCATCAAGATCGACGGCAGCGGCAACTATGAGGTCTACGACAAGAACAACAACCTGCTCGGCGTGGCCCCGGCGTCCAGCAAGGGACAGAACCTGATGTCCGTCCTCGAGATGCCGTTGGGGACGCCCATAGTGCCGGCCCTGACCCCGGGCTATGACTTCAGCATCACCGGCAAGGTGGAGGCCAACGACAGTTTCACCCTGAGCTACAACAAGGACGGTTTTGCCGACAATGCCAACGGCCTGGCCCTGGCGGAGCTGCAGAACAAGGAGCTGGTGCGCAAGAACAACAACGCCGCCACCAGCAACGACAAGATGACCTTCAACGACGCCTACTCCGGGCTGGTGAGCGGGATTGGCAACAAGACCAGCCAGGCCAAGACCCTGCTGCAGGCCAACGAGGCCAAGCTGACCCAGAGCACCGGCATCTACGAGAGCGTCTCCGGGGTCAACCTGGAGGAGGAGGCGGCCAACCTCATCCGCTTCCAGCAGTCCTATGCGGCCTCGGCCCAGATAGTGAACACCGCCAAGACCATCTTCGACACCCTGCTCTCCTCCGTGAGGTAAGTCATGCGCATCACCACCAACATGATCTACGACCGCAACCTGGCCACCATGAGCAAGGTGAGCGAACGTCAGAACACCGCCTACAACCAGCTGATGACAGGGGAGAAGTTCACCCGTGCCGGCGAGGATCCCTCCGGCATGAGCCAGAAGATGGCGCTGACCAAGGAGATCGATCTCTTCAAGCAGTACGGCGTCAACGGCAGCCTGCTGGAGAACAGCCTGGGCCACGAGGATACGGTGCTGACCTCCCTCAACAACGCCATGCTGAGTGCCCAGACCCTGATCCAGAAGGCGAACAACTCCGCCATGGGCGCCGAGGAGCGTAGCGCCATCGCAAGCGAATTGGAGGGGCTGCAAAAGCAGATGTTCGACCTGATGAACAGCAAGAACTCCCAGGGGGAGTTCATCTTCGGCGGCAACCAGAGCAAGACCCAGCCCTTCGTCAAGGATGCCAGCGGCAACTACGTGTTCCAGGGGGACACGGGTCAACGCAGCATCCAGGTCTCTCCCACGGTCAAGATCCCGGCGAACGACTCCGGTTTCGATCTGTTCGAGATGGTGGCGACCCGGCGCACCGCCAGCGCCACCAGCGCCAACATCCAGGTGGGGGTGGGGGATCAGGGCAACTTCGAGAGCTTCTATCGCAACAACTACGATCCTTCGCTCGCCAGCAACCAGTTCACGGTCGACACCCTGGTGGGGCCGCCGGATAGCTACGAGATCCGTGACAGTGGCGGCACCCTGCTGCAGAGCGGCGACTATGTGGCGGGCAACAAGATCGCCTTCAACGGGCTGGAGCTGACCCTGGATCTGCCTGCGGGGTCCGCCACCCAGACCTTCGCGCTGGATACGCCGAAGAACGACAGCATCCTCAACGGCATGTCCGACTTCATCTCGGCCCTGCGGGATCCCAGCCTCCCGGCGAGCGACTTCCAGTTGGCGGTGGCCGATGCCACCACCCATATGAACAACGCCAGGACCCAGGTGGACAGGGGACAGGGGGAGGTGGGCAGCCGACTCAACAGCCTGGAGCAGGTGATGAGCTCGAACGATGGCCTCAGCACCCTGAACCAGCAGGCGCGGGCCAAGGTCTCGGAGGCCGACATGTACGAGGTGATCGCCACCCTCTCCAAGGAGGATGCCGCCATGAGCGCCTCCCAGCTCGCCTTCAGCAAGATAAGCAAGCTCACCCTGTTCGACTATATCCGCTGATTTGTCCCTTGACCGCACGCTCCCTCGTGGCCCCGGCCCGGGGGAGCCGTCATTTCATGCTCCTTCCCGCAATTTGTAACAACCCGTTGCAGGCGTCCTGATTGCCTTGACTCGACTCGCGCCTGGGCCGATGATGCCGCCCGCACGGCCCCGCCGTGCGCATCATTCGCAGCATCTCGTTAGGCGAGGCTCCTGCATAAACACAGGCCACTGATCTCACGACGTCCAGAGACGCCCAAGATCAGGACAGTTTTCATCGGATTAAGGTGTCAACCCAAGTGGCTTCCGGCGCGCCGGATACGTTATGCAGTGCTAAAGCTGGTACGTGGGGATGAAGACACGCCGGACGGCGTCATTTCCTGCCTGTTACTCGTCAATCAAATTGCTGTTTTCTTGCAAACGGCAGCCGGCATGACCGGCTGCTTCCGGGCCCGACCCGGGATCACATGAGGACATCTGTGATGAAGAAAACACACACCCTGCTCAACCGTCATCAACTGCTCGATCCTATCGCCCTGCGTAGCTGGCTGGCGCACAACCAGGACCCGGTCCAGCGGGCCGATCAGCTGCTGACCCTGCGCCCGGAAGAGCTCAACTGCATCTTCGATACCCTCTCCATGCCGGAAGGGGCGTCCTTGCTCGCCTCCCTCCCGGCGGAGTGTGCCGGCCATCTGCTGCTCAGGCTGCATGGCAGCATCGTGGGGATACTGCAGGGCACCCTGGCCCGTCGGGACCTGCTGGCCATCCTGCGCAGGCTCGACGAGCACGATCGCAAGACTCTGCTCGCCCGGCTGCCAGACCCCACCCGCAAAGCCTTCCAGTCCCTGCTGGCCTGGCCGAACGAGTCGGTGGGGGCCAACATGCGCCACGAATACATGTCAGTGGAGGCCAATGCGACGGTGGAAAGCGCCAAGCAGCTGATCCACGGGGCCTGGGATCAGGCCAGGCTGTTCGGTCATCTCTATGTGGTTGACGGCGAGCAGCGCCTCCTTGGCAGCGTCTCCCTCAAGTCGTTGCTGATCGCCGATCCGCTGCTGCCGGCAGGGGAGCTGATGGAGGGGAGGCGGTGCGCATCAACGCCCGGGCGGATCAGGAGCTGGCGGCCCGCCTGCTCATTGACCGCGACCTCTCGCTCCTGCCGGTGGAAGATCAGGGGCGTCTGGTGGGGGTCTTCCACGTGGACGATGCCGCCGACATCCTGGAGCTGGAGTCCACCGAGGATGCGGAGCTGCAAGGGGGCTCCTCGCCGCTGGATACCCCCTATCTGCAGGCCACCCCCTGGCAGTTGTGGCGCAAGCGGGTGGGCTGGTTGCTGATCCTGTTCGTGGCGGAAGCCTACACAGGCACCGTGCTGCGGGCCTTTGAAGAGCAGCTGGAGGCGGCCATCGCCCTGGCCTTCTTCATCCCGCTCCTCATCGGCACCGGTGGCAACAGCGGTACCCAGATCACCACCACCATAGTGCGCGCCATGGCGGTGGGGGAGGTGAGCCTGAAAAACCTCGGCACCGTGCTGAAGAAGGAGATCTCCACCGGTCTGCTCATCTCGGCCGCCATCGCGCTGGCGGCCTGGGTGCGGGCCTGGAGCCTGGAGGTGGGGCCCGAGATCGGCATGGTGGTGACCCTGACCATCGTCGCCATCGTGCTCTGGAGCGCCACCGTCGCCTCGGTGATCCCCATGGTGCTGCGTCGCTTTCGCATCGACCCGGCGGTGGTCTCCGCCCCCTTCATCGCCACCCTGGTGGACGGTACCGGCCTCATCATCTACTTCGAGATAGCCAAGCTGATCCTGCCGGATCTGCAGTAGGAAAAGACAAGAGACAAAAAAAGCAGCCATCGGCTGCCTTTTTGCACAGAGGGGCGGATCACCCGAGCTGGAACAGCAGGGGCCAACCCTGCTCGTGGCAGTAGCGGTGCTCCTTTTCCAGGTTCTGCATCAGCAACTTGTTCTCGTCGCACCAGTCCAGGGGCAGGGTGACCACCAGCTGATCCCCGGCGGCCTGCACGTTCCACTCGGGCAGCAGGTTGTCCTGACGCCTGTGGTGGGCCGCCACCGCGAGGCGCAGGATGCGGATGCAGCGCAGCACTGTCTGCTCGTCGTGGTTGGGCAGGGCCGGCAGCTCGGAGAGCTTGAGCCCCTTGCGATGAAAGCGCACCAGGGCCGCCAGCAGGGCCTGATCGTCCTGGTTGAAGCCGGGCAGGTCGGTGTTTTGCAAGATGTAGGCGGAGTGTTTGTGGATGCCGCTGTAGTTGATGGCAAGGCCGATCTCGTGCAGCCGCGCCGCCCAGCCGAGGATGGCGCGATAGGGCTCTTCAGGCATCTCCCAGGGGCCGCTCAGGGCGTCGAACAGGGAGAGGACGCTGCGCTCTACCCGGGTGGCCTGGCGCTTGTCGATGCGATAGTGGGTGCTGAGGGCAAGCGCGGTACGTTCGCGAATGTCGTGATGCTGCAGGCGCTCCTCGAACTCGTAGAGCAACCCTTCGCGCAGGGCGCCGTCGGAGTACTCCATCCGCTCGATGGGCAGGGAGGTGAAGAGCCCGAGCAGGATGGCCACCGCAGCGGCGAACACCCCCTGACGCTCCTCGGTGAGGCCCGCCAGTTTGAGCTGATCGACCCGCTTGTGCTTGAGCATCTCTTCCTTCAGCCGCTCCAGTCCCGCCAGGGTGATGGCACCATCGGTCCACTCTTCCCCCTGCAACACGTCGCGCACGGTGCGGATGGAGCCCGAGCTGCCGAGGCAGCTCTGCCAGCCCAGCTTGCGGTACTGGTTGATGATGGGGGCGAGCTGGTGCTGGGCTTCCAGCACGGCGGCGTTGAAGGCCTTCTCGCCGAGCTTGCCGTTGCCAAAGAAGCTCTGGGTGAAGCTCACGCAGCCCATCTTGCGGCTGGTGAGCGCCTTGTGCTCAAACCCTTCGCCGATGATGAGCTCGGTGCTGCCGCCGCCGATGTCCACCACCAGCACCTGGCCCTCGATGTGCTGGGTATGAGCGACCCCCTGATAGATGAGGCGGGCCTCTTCCTGGCCGCTGATGATCTCGATGGGGTGGTTGAGCACCTTGGCCGCCTCGCGCACGAAGTCGCGGGCGTTGCTGGCGCGGCGCAATGTGTAGGTGCCGGCGATGCGGATCTGATCCGGCTTGATGTTGGTGAGCCGCTCGGCGAACAGGGCGAGGCAGTCCAGCCCGCGCGCCATGGCCTCCTGGGACATGCGGCGCTGCTCATCCATCCCTTCGGCGAGGCGCACTCGCTCCTTGATGCGATCGATGATCTGCATCCGCCCCTCGGTGAGGCGGGCAATGACCATGTGGAAGCTGTTCGATCCCAGGTCGACAGCGGCGTACAGACTATTGTCCATGGTTTGACTCTATGCGTTTGAGGTAGTCGTAAATCGCCACTTGGGAACGGACCTTGCGGCGGTTGCCCCGCTTCACGTACTCGTTCTTCTGGTCGGCATCGATCACCCGCGCCTTGCAGGTATCACTCAGTTGTAGCTCGAGAATATCGAGGATGCGCTGCTTGAGCCGCTCGTCATAGATGGGGGTGCCCACCTCGATGCGACCGTCGATGTTGCGGCTCATCCAGTCGGCACTGGAGATATAGAGCTGAGGATTGCCCTTGTTGTGGAACACCATCACCCGCGGATGTTCGAGGAAACGGTCGATGATGCTGATGACCCGGATGTTGTCGCTCAGGCCCGGCACCCCCGGGCGCAGGGCGCACATGCCCCGGATGATCATCTGGATGGGCACCCCGGCCTGGCCGGCGGCATAGAGCCGGTTGATGAGGTCTCTGTCCACCAGGTTGTTGATCTTGAGGGTGATACCGCTGGGTTGCCCCGCCTTGGCGTTGGCCAGCTCGTTGTCGATGAGGCGATAGAGCTGGCGGCGGCTGTTGATGGGGGAGACCAGCAGGTGGTTGAACTTGTAGCGCCGGTACGGGTACTCGATGTACTCGAACACGCTCTCCACCTCGGCTGTGATGTCCGGATGGCGGGTCAGCAGGGAGAAGTCTGTGTAGATCTTGGCGGTCTTCTCGTTGAAGTTGCCGGTCCCGATATGGGCGTAGCGCACCGCCTCGCCGTTCTCGTGGCGGGTGATGAGGCAGAGCTTGGAGTGGATCTTGAGGCTGGGCACCCCGAACACCACCTTGACGCCTGCGTCGGTCAGGATGTTGGCCCAGTCGATGTTGGCCGCCTCGTCGAAGCGGGCGCGCAACTCCACCACCACGGTCACCTTCTTGCCGTTGTTGGCGGCGTCGATGAGGGAGTGGATGATCCGCGACTTCTTGGCCACCCGGTAGATGTTGATGCGAATGGCGCTGACCGCCGGGTCGAAGGCCGCCTGGCGCACCAGCTCGGTGAAGTGGTGGAACTTGTGGTACGGGTAGTAGAGCAGGATGTCCTGCTTGGCGATGGCGTCGAAGGCGTTGACGAAGCCGTCAAAGTCGCGGCAATCGAGGGCCGGCAGCTTGGGGTTTTCCAGATAATCCCGGCCCACATTGGGGAAGCCGATGAAATCCTTGAAGTTGTGATAGCGCCCACCGGGCATGATGGCGTCGTAGGAGCTGATCTGCAGCTTGAGCTTCAAGAAGCTTATCATGGCCGCCGGCATCTCCCGCTCGTAGACGAAGCGCACCGGCATGGCGGTGAGGCGCTGTTTCAAGCCGTCACTCATCTTGTCCACCAGGCTGAGGTCCAGCTGGTCGGAGAGGTCATACTCGGCATCCCGGGTCAGCTTGACCGCGTAGGCGGCAATCTCGTCGTAGTCGAAGAAGCCCTTGAAGATCTCGTCCAGACAGAAGCGGATAACGTTGTCCAGGATGATTATCTGCTTCTTGCGACGGGTGCCCTCCGGCGGTAGCTGGAAGAAGCGGGGCAGATCGTCGGTGGGCACTTCCACCAGGGCGTACTGGATCACCTGGCCGTTCTTCTTCATCTCGATGGCGAGATAGGTGTGCTCGTCTTTCAGGAACTTGACCGGGTTGACCTCCTTGTTGAGGAGGATGGGGATGATGTGGCGCAGCACCTTTTCCCGAAAGAAGATCCGCAGCCACTGCTGGATGGACTCGGAGAGCTGGCTTTCGTTCACCAGGAAGATGTTGTGGCGGGCCAGCGCGATCAGCAGCTCCTTGTAGGTGTTGTCGAACGCCTCGCCGAGCGCCATCACCTTCTGCTGGATGGCGCGCAGCAGCACCTTGGCCTCGTCGTCGCCGCCGTGGACTTCGTTGATGAGGATGCGGCGCTTGACGTCCGACACCCGAACCTTGAAGAACTCGTCCTGATTGGAGGAGAAAATCCCGAGGAAGCGGACCCGCTCGATGAGGGGTACCGTCTTGTCCATCGCCTCTTGCAACACCCGTTCATTGAATGAGAGCCAGCTAAGCTCTTTCTCTTCATACTGCTTGTCGGTGCTCATCTGGTGCCTCTTTGCTCTGGTTGCGTCTGCGCGGAAGTTATGGCGTCAAACCATGACAAATTTATGACAGGCGACACTATTCGCTCAGATCCTGATCGATGTCGACGACGAGGTCGTCGGAGAGGGACTCCAGGGCCGTGACGAGATCGTCCAGTTCGAGCTGCGGCGGCAGGGCCACCAGGGCGTGGGCATAGAAGAGGGGGGCGCCTGAGTGGGGCGCAGGTTCGCAACCTGTGGTGAGGTCGGCGACGTTGATGTTGAGCTGTCGCAGGATGCTGGCCACTTCGTGGACGATGCCCAGTCTGTCGTTGCCGGTGACGCTCAGCATCACCTGATGGGCCGGTTGCGGGCTCAGCTGCCCTTCGGCGAAGCTCACGGTGAGGCCAGGCAGCATCACCAGGGCCTCGCACAGGCTGCGGTAATGCTCGTCAGGCACGGCGACGTGCAAAATGCCGGCAAATTGCCCCGCCAGCTCGCTCATGGAGCTGGCCAGCCAGTTGCCCTGCTGCCGGGTGATGGTATCGGCCAGGCTCTCGACGATCCCGGGTTTGTCTGCGCCGATCACGGTGACGACCAATTGCTTTTGCATCCTGCTCTCCTTGAATGGGGCTGCGTGGGGTCCGTTGACACCTGGCGGCGACGGGGTGCGCGCCAGAACGTCCATGGGCTCTAGCATTGTGCCTGCTGTGACAGGCCATATGAAGCCCGCCTTGCGCAAATTCAGTGAAAAAACGCGAATGCCGGGACGGGCTTGATTTCTGCGCTGCCTGAGTCGCTTTCCCCGTGGTAGAGTGTGCCCCTTCCTCTGGTGTGAACTGAATTTGTCTTGTAAACGGGATGTGCGTGTATGAATAGCCTTGTCGTATCGGGAGCCGTGTTGCTGGGGTTGCTCCTGCTGGTGATCGTCTGGCGCAGGGAGAAAGGGGGCAAGGCCGAGCCCTATGATCTGCAGGAAACCTTGATGAGCCCAGCCGAGCGCACCTTCTTCGGGGTGCTGGACCAGGCGGTGGGGGACAAGGCCCGTGTCTTTGCCAAGGTACGAGCCTCCTATGTGCTGACGCCCGAGGCGCACCTTGGCAAGGGCAAGCGCCAGCAGGCGCTCGGTAAGATAGGGGAGAAGCACTTCGATTTTCTGCTCTGCCACCCGGCGGATCTCTCTTTCCTGTGTGCCGTGGAGCTGGATGACGAGGGGCACCGCCACCAGAAGCGCAAGGCGCGGGATCTCTTCCTGAAGGCGGCCTGCGATGGCGCCGGTCTGCCGCTGTTGCAGATCCCGGCCAGCAGCCGCTACCAGGTCGACGAGTTGCGGGAGCAACTGCTGCCCCTGCTGGCGAGAACGACGGCGCCGGTGGATGACCTGCTGCCCGGAGAGCGCCGCGAACCGACCTTCAGCCCGCTGCTGCTCGATGGTGTCGATCTGGGTACGTCACACCCGGGGGCTGCCAGGGAGCCCCAGGTGCCGCCCCCCCAGGCCGAAGAGGCAATGCCCGCGTTGATGGAGGAGAATCCCTTCCTCGATCCGGATGAGGAGGAGCCCCGGGAGACGACCCCTCATTGTCCCCGCTGTGCCGCGCCCCTGGTGGCACGGGAAGCACGAAAGGGTCCCCATGCCGGTCGCCTGTTCCTCGCCTGCAGCCGGTTTCCCGAGTGCCGCTATGCCGCTCCCCAGGAGAGCGTGAAACACTGATCCCTCCTCTGACGCCGCACCCTGTCGGCGTCATTCTTTCCCCTTCGCTGGTTTTCATCCGATACTCAATCTGGCTGGAAGCGTGATCCCCGTCCCGCCAGGGTCCGGGAGGATGCGACAAGCTTTGACAATCCGCCAGAATTTTGGCACTTTGTCCCCCTTATGACACAGTGCGAAATTGGTTTTAATAAGCACTTAAAAAACAATAACTTGGCGTCAGGTGTGAAATATGGATAGGATGGCTATGGGTGTGCTGCTTGTTGATGCCGATGATGTGCGGCGCCAGCAACTGGGGACTGTGCTCTCCTTCATGGGGATCCCCTGGCAGGAGGTGGTGGAGAGCGATCTCGATGTGGCCATCGAGACTGCCGGGCCCTTGCAGGGGATTCTGGCCGGGGAACTGCGCGAGCGCGCCCTGAGTGAGCTGCTTGCCGCCCATCCTCGTCTGCCCTTTCTCTCCCTGATGCCGGCGAGCCATGGTTGCAGCAACTTCATCGGGGTGGCCGAGGCGCCCTTTACCTATGAGTCCCTTACCCGTCATCTGCACTTCTGCCAGGCCTTCATCTCCCTGCATCCTCGTCATCAGACCCACGACAAGGATCAGACCCTGCTGCGCCTGCTGGTGGGCAAGGGGAGGGGCATCCAGGAGGTGCGCCGTCTCATCGGCCAGGTGGCCGAGACCGACGCCAACGTACTGATCCTCGGTGAGTCCGGGACCGGCAAGGAGGTGGTGGCTCGCGCCATCCACGAGCTGTCCGCCCGAAGCGCGGGCCCCTTCGTGCCCATCAACTGCGGCGCCATTCCGGCGGAGCTGCTCGAGAGCGAGCTGTTCGGTCACGAGAAGGGGGCCTTCACCGGTGCCATTGCCGCCCGGCGCGGCCGCTTCGAACTGGCCCAGGGGGGCACCCTCTTCCTCGACGAAATCGGCGACATGCCGCTGCCGATGCAGGTCAAGTTGCTGCGGGTGCTGCAGGAGCGCCAGTTCGACCGGGTCGGGGGCGGCAAGGCCGTCCAGGCCGATGTGAGGGTGATCGCGGCGACCCACCGGGATCTGGAAGCCATGATCCGCACCCAGGCGTTTCGCGAAGATCTCTACTACCGCCTCAATGTGTTTCCCATCGAGACCCCCCCCCTGCGGGATCGGGCCGACGACATCCCGCTGCTGCTGCAGGAGCTGCTCAATCGCCATGCCGAACAGCACAAGGGGATCATCCGTCTGACCCAGCGCGCCATGGAATCCCTGATGCAGTACGCCTGGCCCGGCAACGTGCGCGAGCTGTCCAACCTCATCGAGCGCCTGCTCATCCTCTATCCGAACCAGATCGTCGATGTGGCGGATCTGCCCGGCCGCTATCGCCTGCTGCCCTGCGAGCCACGAGATGAACGGCTCACCGAGATGGACGAGCGGGACGCCCTGGCTGCCGTGTTCCAGTCCCCACCAGAGCTGGATCCCGGCATCGCCATGCCCCTGCCCATGCAGTTGCCCCAGGAGGGTGTCAACCTCAAGGAGATGCTGGCCGACCTCGAGGTGGAGCTGATCCGCCAGGCCCTGGAGTCCCAGGACGGGGTGGTGGCCCGCGCCGCCGACCTGCTCAGCATGCGCCGCACCACCCTGGTGGAGAAGATGAAGAAGTACGGCATGAGCAAGGACAATTGAGGTCAATGCTTTGACGCATTGACCCAATGCATTGATAAATAACGCCTATTTTGCTGGCATGGAAATTGAATAAGCTGACTCAATCGCCAGTTTGAGGTCAGCTTTATGACAATCTTGCAGCAGGATGCCCCCCTCCAGTCACATGAAGTGAGTCAGCTTTACGCCATCTTCACGGCGCTGCCGACCGGCGTCCTGCTGCTCGATGGCGAGGGGCTGATCACCCGCGCAAACCCTGCCGCCCTGGCGCTGCTGGGAGAGCCACTGGAAGGCCTTTCCTGGCGCCAGATCATCGCCCGCTGCTTCGAGCCCCGTGAGGATGACGGTCACGAGATCTCCTTGCGCGACGGCCGCCGGGTCCAGCTGTCGACCCAGCCGCTGCCGGATCAGCCCGGCCAACTGGTGTTCATTACCGACTTGACCGAGACCCGCCAGTTGCAGGACAGGGTCAACCACATGAAGCGCCTCTCCGCCCTTGGCAACATGGCGGCTTCCCTGGCGCACCAGATCCGCACCCCGCTCTCCGCCGCCATGCTCTATGCGGCCAATCTGGCCAACCGCACCCTCAAGCCTGAATCCCGCAGCCAGTTCCAGCAAAAATTGATGGCGCGCCTGCAGGATCTCGAGAAGCAGATCAACGACATCCTGCTGTTTGCCCGCAATGGCGACAACCAGGTGGTGGCGCCCCTCTCGGTGCAGGGCTTGCTGGCGGAAGTGCAGGCGGGGGCCGACGCCTTCTGCCAGCAGCAGGGCTGCGCCTTGCATCTGGAGGCCCCTGAGCCCGATCTCTGTCTGCTTGCCAACAGCAGTGCCCTGGCGGGGGCCATCAACAACCTCATCGCCAACGCCCGGCAGGCCGGTGCCGATTCGCTCCTGGTGAGCGCTGTACGCAGCGGCAACCGGGTGGAGATGCGGGTCATCGACAACGGCAAGGGGATGGCCCCCTCCCTGCTCAACCAGATCTTCGAACCCTTCTTTACCACCCGATCCCAGGGCACGGGCCTCGGTCTTGCGGTGGTGCAGTCGGTGGTACGAGCCCATCAGGGGGAGGTAAGCGTGGCCTCGGTCCCTGGCGAGGGCACCTGTTTTACCCTGTCCTTCCCCCTGCATCAGCAACAGGTTCAGTTGGGGGGCGTGGCATGAGGCGCGCAAAAGCCGGAGCGCCGGTGAAGATGATTCTCGACAAGGCCATGTTGGTTGTAGGAGGTGTGGCATGACCCAGGCTCGCATTCTGGTGGTGGAAGATGACAACGGTCTGCGCGAGGCGCTGGTGGATACCCTGCTGCTCGGTGGCTATGAGTGCCGCGAGGTGGACAGCGGCGAGCGGGCCCTGCTTGCCCTGTCCCGTCAGCGCTTTGACATGGTGATCTCCGACATCCAGATGGGGGGCATGGATGGTCTGACCCTGCTCGCCAACATCCGCCAGCAATATCCCCAGGTGCCTGTGCTCCTGATGACTGCCTACGCCAACATTGACGGGGCGGTGCGCGCCATGCGCGAGGGGGCGATCGACTATCTGGCCAAGCCCTGCTCCCCCGAGGTGCTGCTCAACCAGGTCAGCCGTTATGTGCCGGCCCAGAAGGTGGAGAAGCGTGCCGTGGTGTACGGGGACCCCAGGACTGCGGAGCTGTTCCAGCTGGCGACCCGGGTGGCCAGAAGCGAAGCCACCGTCATGGTGACCGGACCGAGCGGGACGGGCAAGGAGGTGTTGGCTCGCTACATTCACGACCACTCCAGCCGGGCAGAGCAGGCCTTCGTCGCCATCAACTGCGCCGCCATTCCGGAGAACATGCTGGAGGCGACCCTGTTTGGCTACGAGAAGGGCGCCTTCACCGGTGCGGTGCAGGGGTGCCCTGGCAAGTTCGAGCAGGCTCAGGGAGGAACCCTGCTGCTCGACGAGATCACCGAGATGGATCTGGGGTTGCAGGCCAAGCTGCTGCGGGTCTTGCAGGAGAAAGAGGTGGAGCGGCTCGGCAGCCGCAAGATGATCCCCCTGGATGTGCGGGTCATTGCCACCAGCAACCGGGATCTGAAAAAAGCGGTGCAGGACGGGTTGTTCCGCGAGGATCTCTACTACCGCCTCAACGTCTTCCCCCTGCGCTGGACGGCGCTCTGGGAGCGCCCGGGGGACATTCTTCCCCTGGCGGAGCATCTGCTGGCGCTGCATGCCAGCCAGATGGGGCTGCCGTCGCCGCAGCTTGCAGAGGACGCCCGAGAGCGTCTGATGGCTCACCCCTGGCCCGGCAACGTGCGCGAGCTCGACAACGTGGTGCAGCGCGCCCTGATCCTCTGTCCAGACGGCCTCATCGACTGTGAGCACCTGATCCTGGAAGAGACGGACGAGACCCAGGTGCGCCCGCTCGAGCGGCTGTCAGGGGAGGGGCTCGGTGGCGAACTCAAGCAGCAGGAGCACCAGATCATTCTGGATACCCTGCAGGAGTGCAACGGCAGTCGCAAAGCGGTGGCCGACAAGCTCGGCATCAGCCCGCGCACCCTGCGCTACAAGCTGGCCCAGATGCGTGACGCCGGCATCGAGCTGCCCGCCTAGGCCTGACAGGCGCATGGCCTTGCCGGGCCGGCTCGATTATCATGGGCCCTGACGATCGGAATCCGGCTCCCCGCACAGTGCGTGGGGAGCCCAGCTAGGAGACCCCCATGATCTCTCATCGTAAACTGGAAAGCCTGCTCAACCACCTGCTCGAACCCCATGCCATCAAGGATTACTGCCCCAACGGCCTGCAGGTGGAGGGGCGCGAGCGCATTCGCAAGGTGGTGACCGGCGTCACCGCCAGCCAGGCCCTCATCGATGCCGCCGTGGCCGCCGATGCTGACGCCATCCTGGTCCATCACGGCTACTTCTGGAGCGGCGAGCCGGCCCAGATCACCGGCATGAAGCAGCGTCGTCTCAAGACCCTGTTGACCCACGACATCAACCTGTTTGCCTACCACCTGCCGCTGGACGTGCACCCCGAGGTGGGGAACAATGCCCAGCTTGCCAGGTTGCTCGGCATCAAGGTGCGTCGCGGCCTCGAACCCTGGAACAGCAAGAGCGTCGCCATGGTGGGCAAGCTGGAGGAGCCCATGAGCGGCAGCGATTTTGCCAAGCTGATTGCCGAGCGTCTCGGTCGCGAGCCGCTTCATTGTGGTGACAGTGGTCCCGAGCTCATCCGCTCCGTGGCCTGGTGCACCGGCGGTGGTCAGAGCTACATCAGCCAGGCGGCGGAGCAGGGCATCGATGCCTTCATCTCCGGCGAAGCCTCCGAGCAGACCATTCACACCGCCCGGGAGATGGGCATGCACTTCTACGCCGCAGGCCACCACGCCACCGAACGTTACGGCGTCAAGGCGCTGGGAGAGTGGCTCGCCACTGTACACGGGTTGGAGGTGACCTTTATCGATATCGACAATCCGGTGTAGGGCCGATTAGCCGCGCAGCGGCGTCATCGGACGTGATGACAGCCATTGCGCAGGTCGATGGAAATGACAAGGGAGGCCTGAGCCTCCCTTGTTGTGTCTTACTGCTGCTCGCGGTTACTCGCTGGCATAGCCTGCCAGGCCAAGCTGCTTGCCATCGAGGAAGGCAGACCCTTCTCGCATCTGCAAGCGCCCTTCACAGAACCACTGCACCACCAGGGGGTAGATGCTGTGCTCCTGCACCTGGACCCGGGCGGCGACCTCGTCGGCACTGTCCCCTTCGAAGATGGGGACCCGTGCCTGGAGGATCACCGGGCCGCCGTCGAGCTCTTCGGTGACGAAGTGGACGCTGGCGCCGTGCTCGTCATCACCGGCCTCGATGGCGCGCTGGTGGGTGTGCAGACCCTGGTATTTCGGCAGCAACGAGGGGTGGATGTTGATCATCCTCCCGGCAAAGTGCCGCACGAGGTCGGCGCTCAGGATCCGCATAAAGCCGGCCAGCACCACCAGATCCGGCTGATAATCCGCCATCAGGGCCAGCAGGGCGGCATCATACTCCTCCCGGCTGGCGAACTGCTGCTGAGCCAGGATGGCGGTTGCCACCCCGGCTTCCCTGGCACGCACCAAGCCATAGGCATCAGCCTTGTTGCTGATGACGCCGACCACCTGACCGACAATCTTGCCGCCGGCACAGCCGTCGAGGATGGCCTGCAGGTTGCTGCCGCTGCCTGAGATGAGGACGAGGATGCGTTTCATAGGGGAGGTCATCTGGCCGTTGATCTGATCATTCATTGAATGATGACCTGCTCCTCACCATCGGCCGCCTTGGCGATGTGGCCGATGTGCCAGGCGTTCTCGCCTTCGGCCTTGAGCAGGGCCAGGGCCTTGTCCAGCTGATCCGCCGGCAGGGCGATGATCATGCCGACGCCGCAGTTGAAGGTGCGATACATCTCGTGGCGGGTGACGTTGCCTGCCTGTTGCAGCCAGCTGAACACCGCCGGCCACTGCCAGCTCTGCTCGTCGATCACCGCCTGGGTGTTGGCGGGCAGCACGCGCGGGATGTTCTCCCAGAAGCCGCCGCCGGTGATGTGGGACAGGGCGTGGATCTCGCACTCCTTGATGAGCTTGAGCACGGGCTTCACGTAGATGCGGGTCGGCTCCAGCAGGGCGTTGGCCAGGGTGGTATCACCCAACGGCTGCTGCACGTCGGCCTTGGAGACTTCCAGGATCTTGCGAATGAGGGAGAAGCCGTTGGAGTGGGGACCGCTGGCGGCCAGGGCGATCAGGGCATCCCCTTCGCCAACCTTGCTGCCGTCGATGATCTCGCTCTTTTCCACCACGCCGACGCAGAAACCGGCGATGTCGTAATCTTCCCCTTCATACATGCCAGGCATTTCGGCAGTTTCACCGCCAACCAAGGCACAGCCGGACTGTTCGCAGCCGGCGCCGATGCCGGTGACCACGGCAGCGGCAGTGTCCACGTCCAGTTTGCCGGTGGCATAGTAGTCGAGGAAGAAGAGGGGCTCGGCGCCCTGCACGATGAGGTCATTGACGCACATGGCGACCAAGTCGATCCCCACAGTGTCGTGCTTCTTCAGGTCGATGGCCAGACGCAGCTTGGTGCCCACCCCGTCGGTACCGGAGACCAGTACCGGTTCCTTGTAGCCAGCAGGGATTTGACACAGGGCCCCAAAGCCGCCAAGACCACCAAGGACTTCAGGACGACGAGTGCGTTTTGACACGCCCTTGATACGTTCAACCAGTGCATTGCCGGCATCGATATCTACGCCAGCATCCTTGTAGCTCAGTGAGGTTTTGTCAGTCACGCGTATTCCCCGTCATATAAAGAAGTGGAGGGTAAAATTCGGGGCGTATTCTACCAGTGGGCACGAAAAACCAGAAAGAAAATCGTTTGCGCGTTTTTGAATCGAAAAGCTCTACAAGCCGTGGCTTTTGTTGTATGATTCCGCGATTTTTTTGGCGCCGGTTAGAGGAGATAATAATGAAAGTCGTTGAAGT
Organism: Aeromonas sp. QDB14; assembly: GCF_027707845.1. Lineage (NCBI taxonomy): Bacteria > Pseudomonadati > Pseudomonadota > Gammaproteobacteria > Aeromonadales > Aeromonadaceae > Aeromonas > Aeromonas sp. QDB14. Next base: position 52,065 of record NZ_JAPCJD010000001.1, read on the forward strand.
CAAACACCCCCTGGTCAAGCACAAGATCGGCCTGATGCGCGAAGGCGACATCAGCACCAAGCGTTTCCGTGAACTGGCCAAGGAAGTGGGCAGTTTGTTGACCTACGAAGCGACCTCTGACTTCGAAACCGAAAAAGTGACCATCGATGGCTGGAACGGCCCTGTGGAAGTCGACCAGATCAAGGGCAAGAAGGTCACCGTGGTGCCCATCCTGCGCGCCGGTCTTGGCATGATGGACGGGGTGCTTGAGCACATGCCGAGCGCCCGCGTGAGCGTGGTCGGTATCTATCGCGATGAAGAGACCCTGCAGCCTGTCCCCTACTTCGAGAAGATCGTCAGCAACATCGAAGAGCGTCTGGCCCTGGTCATCGACCCCATGCTGGCCACCGGCGGCTCCATGATCGCCACCATCGATCTGCTCAAGAAGAAAGGTTGCCAGTCCATCAAGGTGCTGGTGCTGGTTGCCGCCCCCGAAGGCATCAAGGCCCTGGAAGCCGCTCACCCGGACGTGGAGCTGTTCTGTGCCTCCATCGACCAGGGGCTGAACGAGAAGGGCTATATCGTCCCGGGTCTGGGGGATGCCGGCGACAAGATCTTCGGCACCAAGTAAGCATCACCCCATCGCCGCGCCCAAGGCGCGCAAACGGAGCCGGCACCCTGCCGGCTCCGCTGTTTCTCCCCCCTTTGCTTGCTGCCATGCGCGCCTTGCCGCTACCATAAGCACCATCCCCCATTTCGAGAATCTTCTTTATGCTGAAACGCTTAGCGACTCTCCTCTGCTGCTGTCTGCCACTCGTGGTGTCGGCCGCCCAGGTAACCGACCTCTATCAGGGCAAGGCTCCCACCAGTGGCGACATGACGGCCGCCCAGTCCCAGGCGCTGGGGGATGTGCTCGTCAAGGTGACGGGCAAGCGCGATATCCTCACCCAGCCGGATGTGGTGAAGGCCCTGGCGGCGCCGGCGGATTACGTGCAGCAATACAGCTATCAGGACATCGGCTCGGTCAAGTTTCTCAAGGCGGATTTCAATGTGGCCAAGGTGAACGCCCTGGTTGGCCAGAGCAAGTTTGCCCTGCTTGGCCCGGTGCGGCCGCAGGTCGCTATCTGGCTGGTGGTCGACGAAGGGGAGCGGCGCATTCTGCCGGATCAGTCCGGCGATGGCTGGTCCGAGGCGCTGCGTGCCCAGACCCAGGCCATGGGGCTGCCGGTCAGTCTCCCGCTGATGGACTTGGATGACAACATGGCGGTCAATGCCACCGATGTCTGGGGCCGCTTTGCCGATCCCGTGCTCCAGGCGAGCCAGCGTTACGGCGCCGAAATGGTGGTGCTCGGCAAACTGAGCCCGGAGGGGGAGGCCTGGAGCATCGACTGGGGTCTTTATGGGTCCAAGCCGGGGGCGCAGGCAGGAGAGCTGACCGAGCTGACCAAGGGCTCGGGTTCAGGTACCCAGGCCGAGGTGGCAAAGGGCTTTGCCGATGCCCTGGCCGGTTGGCTGGTACAGCAGTACGGTACCCGTCTCTCCGGTGTCGCCTCCAGCCAGACCCTGGTGGTGGAGGGGCTGTCCGACATCGATGGCATGATCCAGATCCAGAAGCTGCTGCAGGGGATGGCCAGTGTCACCAAGGTGGCCATCGGCAAGTTGGAAGGGGACAAAGTGACCTTCAACCTCTCGCTGCAGGGGGACAAGGCCGAGCTGGTGAGGGGGTTGCAACTTGAGAGCCGCCTGCATCAGGTGGAAGACAACGAGAGCGGCCTGCGCTATCAATGGTCGCAGCCCTGATCCCGGGGAAGGATCCTGACCGCCCGGCATGGTCCGGGCGGTTCTCTATCTGCCCCGCTGGTGATACACTTGCCCGCAAATATCACAGTCAAAGCCCAACGAGTGAAGCAACCGGCCCAACTGTCTTTAGCCGTACAACTACCGGATGATGAAACCTTCGTCAGTTTTTATCCCGGCAACAACGCCCATCTGATCACCGCCCTCAAGAATGCGGCCATCGGTCAGGGCTCGCCCTTCCTCTATTTCTGGGGAGCCAAGGGGTCGGGCCGCTCCCATCTGCTCCATGCCACCTGTGCCGAGGTCAACGCCCGCGACGCGGCGGCGGCCTATCTCTCCCTCGATCAGTTCGAACAGCTTGACCCCAGCATGCTCGATGCTTTGGAGAGCCTGCCCCTGGTCTGTCTCGACAGCCTGGAGGCGATCGCCGGCAACGCCCTGTGGGAGCGGGCCCTGTTCGACTTCTACAATCGCTGGAAGGAGAAGGGGGAGGGGACGCTCATCGTTACCGGCTGCAGCGCGCCACGCAAGCTGGGGCTGCAACTACCGGATCTCGCGTCCCGTCTCGACTGGGGAGTGAGCTTCCACCTCGACGAGCTGGACGACGAGGGCAAACTCAGCGCCCTGCAACTGCGCGCCGAGCTGCGGGGTTTCAAGCTGCCCATCGACGTGGGCCGTTTCCTGCTCAACCGCCTCTCCCGCGACATGCGCACCCTGCTTGCCACCCTCAATCGTCTCGATAACGCCTCCTTCCGTGCCAAGCGCAAGCTGACCATCCCTTTCGTCAAAGAGATCCTCGAGCTCTGAAAACCTATCCCATTAGGCTAACTTATTCGCCATTTTGAACCTGGGCAGTGCTCGAAATCTTCACGTACTACAGTACGCTCCGGTTTCTGCGCGCTGTCCGTGTTCAAACTGCCTTCAACGATTACGCCTACTGGGATAGGTTCTAAGCCCCATAACGACAAACCCCGGGACTTGGCCGGGGTTTGTTTGCGAGCATTACACAGCTATCAGTGGAACTGATCCTCTTCGGTGGAGCCGGTCAGCGCGGTCACCGAGGACTGGCCGCCCTGAATGACGGTGGTCACCTTGTCGAAGTAACCCGTACCCACTTCCTGCTGGTGTGCCACGAAGGTGTAGCCACGCTCGGCAGCGGCGAACTCGGGCTGCTGCACCATCTCGACATAGTGCTTCATCCCCTCGCCACGGGCGTACTGGTAGGCCAGCTCGTACATGTGGAACCACATGTTGTGGATACCCGCCAGGGTGATGAACTGGTACTTGTAGCCCATGTCGGACAGCTCCTGCTGGAAGCGGGCGATGGTGGCATCGTCCAGGTTCTTCTTCCAGTTGAAGCTCGGGGAGCAGTTGTAGGCTAGGATCTTGTCCGGGTACTGGGCCTTGATGGCCTCGGCAAATTTGCGCGCCTCGTCCAGATCGGGCTTGGCGGTCTCGCACCACACCATGTCGGCGTAAGGGGCGTAGGCCAGGCCGCGGGAGATGGCCTGCTCGATGCCGGCCTGCACCTTGTAGAAGCCTTCTGAGGTGCGCTCACCGGTCAGGAAGCCGGCATCGTAGGGATCGGCATCCGTGGTCAGCAGATCCGCTGCGTTGGCGTCGGTGCGGGCGATCACCAGGGTGGTGGTGCCGCAGACATCTGCCGCGAGGCGAGCCGCAACAAGCTTTTGCACCGCTTCCTGGGTCGGGACCAGTACCTTGCCGCCCATGTGGCCGCACTTTTTCACGGACGCGAGCTGATCTTCGAAGTGCACGCCGGCGGCGCCCGCTTCAATCATCCCCTTCATCAGCTCGAAGGCGTTCAGCACGCCGCCGAAACCGGCTTCCGCATCCGCTACTATGGGCAGGAAGTAGTCGATGAAGCCTTTGTCCTCTGGTCCAACCTTGTTGGCCCACTGGATCTGGTCGGCCCGGGCGAAGGAGTTGTTGATGCGCTCCACCACGGAGGGGACGGAGTTGGCCGGGTAGAGGGACTGATCCGGGTACATGGTGGAGGAGAGGTTGTTGTCCGCCGCCACCTGCCAGCCGGAGAGATAGATGGCTTCGATGCCGGCCTTGGCCTGCTGCACCGCCTGGCCGCCGGTCAGGGCGCCGAGGCAGTTTACATAGCCTTTCTTGGCGCCGCCGTGGATCAGCTCCCACAGTTTGTCGGCGCCGCGTTGGGCCAGAGTGTGTGCCGGCTGCAGGCTGCCACGCAGGTTCACCACGTCCTCGGCGCTGTAGCCGCGCTTGATCCCTTTCCAGCGGGGGTTTTCTGCCCAGTCTTTCTCGATAGCCTGGATCTGTTGCTCACGGGTCAGTGCCATATCAGTTCCCTCTTTCATTGATTTCACGTTTCCATTGACTTGTTATGGGGGCCGTTACCGGCCCGGGTCTCACAGCCGCTCGTAGCCGGGCAGCGTCAGAAAATCGATGAGTGTGTCGGCGCAGGTGATCTCGTCCATCAGGGCGCTCGCCTCGGCGAAACGGCCCGATTGCCAGCGGGCCTCGCCCACTTCGCCTCTGACCACCTCCTGCTCCTCGGCCAGCATCTGGCGGAACAGCGCCTTGGTCACCGCCTGACCATTGGAGAGGGTCTTGCCGTGGCGGATCCACTGCCAGATGGAGGTGCGGGAGATCTCGGCGGTGGCGGCATCTTCCATCAGTCCGTAGATGGGCACGCAGCCATTGCCGTTGATCCAGGCTTCCAGGTATTGCAGGGCGACGCGGATATTGGTGCGCATACCCGCCTCGGTGCGATCACCCTCACAGGGGGCCAGCAGGTCGGCGGCGGTGATGGGGGCATCCTGCTCGCGCAGCACGCCGATCTGGTTCTGGGCACCCGCCGGAATGGTGGCGTTGAACACCGCCATGGCGGTGTCGGCGAGGCCGGGGTGGGCGACCCAGGTGCCATCGTGGCCGTTGTCGGCCTCGCGCTGCTTGTCCGCGTGCACCTTGGCAAACACCTGTTCGTTGACTGCCGCGTCCTTGGCTGGAATAAAGGCAGCCATGCCCCCCATCGCCAGCGCGCCGCGCTTGTGGCAGGTCTTGATAAGGAGTCGCGAGTAGGCAGAGAGGAACGGCTTGTCCATGGTCACCACCTGACGATCCGGCAGGACGCGATCCGGGTGATTCTTCAAGGTCTTGATATAGCTGAAGATGTAATCCCAGCGGCCGCAGTTGAGGGCGACGATGTGCTCCTTCATCTGATAGAGCAGCTCGTCCATCTCGAATACTGCCGGCAGGGTTTCGATGAGCACGGTGGCCTTGATGGTACCGCGGGGCAGACCGAATTTGTCCTCGGTCCAGGCGAACACCTCGCTCCACCAGCGCCCTTCCAGATGGCTCTGCAGCTTGGGTACGTAGAAGTAGGGACCGGATCCCTTGGCCAGCAACGCCTTGTGGTTGTGCAGGAAATAGAGGGCGAAGTCGAACAGGCCGCCGGGAATGGGGGCACCATCAAAGGTGACGTGCTTCTCCGGCAGATGCAGACCGCGAACCCGGCAGATGAGCACGGCCGGGTTGGGATTCAGGGTATAGGCCTTCCCCTCCGGGCTCTGGTAGGCAATGGTGCCGTTGACCGCATCGCGCAGGTTGATCTGGCCCTCGATCACCTTGTTCCAGGCCGGGGCCAGGGAGTCCTCGAAGTCGGCCATGAAGACCTTGACGTTGGCGTTGAGGGCATTGATCACCATTTTGCGCTCGACCGGGCCGGTGATCTCCACACGGCGGTCCTGCAGATCGGCGGGAATGCCGCGCACCGTCCAGTCACCATCGCGAATATGGGCGGTCTCTGGCAGGAAGTCCGGCAACTCGCCGCCATCGATACGGGCCTGGCGTGCGACTCGCTGCTTCAGCAGCTCATAGCGTTGGGGAGCGAAACGTTCCACCAGTTCGGACACCAGGGCCACCGCATCCGGCGTCAGGATCTGCGCGTAATCGGGAAGCATCTCGCCTTGAATGCGCAGGCGGGGGCTGCTGATGGTCTGGGCCGGTGCCGACATAGTGGGTACTCCTCCAAAAGTTACATTTTGAATTTATTAACTACGACTAACGTCTATATCCCTTTCTTTCAAACTCCCCGTAACAGCGGGGTAACACGATTCATAAGGTGCAAAAGAATGGCGGATTCGTCAACTTGATTTTTAAAACAGGTGTTTTTTGATGATAGTTAAGATGCTGTTTTAAATGGATTTATGTGATTAGTGCAAAAGCTCTTTGCAGATGGTTATGCTCTTGGGTTGCCGGGGCGGCAGGGGGGAGGATTTCGGTAGAGGGGATGGGTTAAAAATGTAATTAATTACGTAATAAAATTACAAATGCAAAAACAAATCCCGACACTACTCCAAGCTTTGCAAAAACAGCTGTATGAAATGCCTTCGTTCAATCCAGCCTGCATGGGGGCTATGAAGTAACCGGGTAGTGAACTGGCGTTTAAAACTAAAATGTCAAATTGAGTCAAAATGGCGAAGGCGAACAGGAGAGAGGGAAATGACGAGCAATAACGTAGGTTTGTATCAAGGCGTGTCCATGAAGGAGAGGGAGGTTGGAACGCAGCAGATGGTCAATTAAACTGATTTTTGAATAAAAACCAGCATTTTGTCGTTATTTGCGGTGGCGGTCTGTTGGGCTGGGTCAAGGGCTGTGCCGGACAGCAAAACCGGCGTCTTGAACCGCACTATGGCACGGGATCGTCTCAGTAATCTTCATCCGGGGCGGCGAGATCGATCACATCGAGGTGCACTGAACTGCCAAACCCGTGCTCTGCGGAATCGAGCTCGGAGGGCGTGGGGGAGATCAGGGGCTGAACGGGATGGGAGTCAACAGCTTGGGTCATGGATGCTTGCCTCATTGATTGCAAGCCGGTCGGTGATTCCATCACCCTAGTGTCCACCTCCCTGTTTTTATGGCCGGCGGAAAAGTTGCGTATCCTAGCGGCACTTTATGAAAGCTTCAAGTGGTTCTGTATAAAATTCATGCCAATAAAAAGCGGCGACCCGATGAACGGGGGAGGCGAGAGGAAAAAGAGGCAAGCGTCGGGCGTGCAGGCAAAAAAATAGCCCAGTCGTTTGACTGGGCTATTTTCGGGGATTTTGGTCGGTGTGAGAGGATTCGAACCTCCGACCCTCTACACCCCATGCAGATGCGCTACCTGGCTGCGCTACACACCGACGGGGTCAGCTCGGCTGACGGGGAGGAAGTCTAATCGGATGATTTGGCGGGCGCAACTCCTTTTTTATCAGGGAGATGCCGACTGCTTCTTTATTGTTCAGCCAAGATGCAACTTGGGCCCCGGCCGGAGTTTTGGCATAATCGCCGCCCCCTTAGGCGGGCACAGGGTGGCGAACACCCAACTCGGGGCGTTCCGATGTCGCCGGGGCCTTTGGCCTCTCTTTCATTGACAGCATCTTCTGCCGTGGGCTACCGGCTAGCGCGAGGGGGAAGGGGCCCGGTGTGCCCAGGGCCGGGACGCAGCAATCCGGGAGTGCGCGGCCGATGCCGTGCAGGGGCCAGGCAAGCCGACATCATATCGACGAGAGGATCAGGGCGTGAAACCATCTGAAGTTGCAGCACAGATCAGCCAGCGCGAGCAGGACGAACGCTGGATGCGCCATGCCATGGCCCTGGCCGCCAGGGCGGAGGGGATAGGCGAGATCCCGGTAGGCGCCGTGCTGGTGCTGGGGGACAAGATAGTGGCAGAGGGGTGGAATCGCTCCATCAGCGAGCACGACGCCTGCGCCCATGCCGAGGTGATGGCGCTTCGGGAAGCGGGCAAGCAGCTTGAAAACTATCGCCTGCTCGACACCACCCTCTATGTGACGCTGGAGCCCTGCTGCATGTGTGCCGGCGCCCTCATCCACAGCCGGGTCAAGCGGGTGGTCTATGGTGCCCGGGATTTGAAGACGGGGGCGGCAGGCTCTGTGTTCGACATCCTGCTGGATCCCCGCCACAACCACCAGGTGGTACTGACGGGGGAGGTGCTCGCCGACGCCTGCTCGGCCCAGCTGTCGGATTTCTTCAAGCGGCGCCGCGCCGAGAAGAAGGCGGCCAGACTCGCCGCGAAAGAGGCGCTTCCTCAAGATGACAGCGGGGCCTGATGGCCCCGTTTGCTTTTATTTCACTGCCAGACCGGCTGCCTGCTTCCCACCGAATATCAACTGCCACCCCTGCGATGAAGCCCGCGCTCTTTGCCGCTGTTGATGTAACAAAACTGTCATGCATCCGCCATATAATGCCGCCAAGCCTAGCTCACATTGAGGTCTTGCATGTCATCGGAATCGTTAAATCTGGTCATGGCGGGCAGTAGAAAACGCCGGATCAAGGATAAATTGGCCAAATATGGCGTCACCACAGGGGGAGCCCTGGTGCTGGTGGCGCTGTTGCTTATCTTCTTCTACCTGCTCTATGTGGTGAAGCCCATCTTCAATGGCGCCAGCATGGAGAGCACCGCTTCCTTCAGCCTGCCCATCAAGGGCAAGACCGCCTGGCTCGGGGTCGAGGAGCAAAACGAGATAGGTTACCGCTTCAGCGACCAGGGGAAGGTCAAATTCTTTGCCGTGCAACCGGATGGCAAGATCAAGACCGGACAGGTGATTGGCGAGGCGCAGGTGAACGGCGAGATCACGGCGGTCGCGCCGCCTGCGCCGGGCCAGAAACTCATCGCCTATGGGTTTGCCGACGGCAAGGCTCAGGTGGTGCAACCCTATTTCAAGATCTCCTATCCCAATGACGTGCGCGTCATCGAGCCCAGCCTGCAATATCCCTTCGGCGAGACCCCCGTGGTGATCGATCCCCAGGGCAAGGCGCTGACGCGCATGGTCTTCGAGGCGACCAAGGACAAGATGGCGACCGCGGCCGTGACCGAAGATGGTCGTGGTGTGCTGATGGTGATGAGCGGCGAGGAGAACTTCCTCTCCGGCGAAATCGAGTGGAGCAACCAGACCTACACCATTCCGTCCCTGCCACGCCATGTTGACCAGATGCTGCTGACCCCGAACCTGCGCCTGTTGTTCGTGCGCGAGGGCAACCGCCTGTCGGTCTATGACATCCACAACCTGAGCGACATTTCCCTGCGCAATGTCATGGAGATCAACGCCCCCAATGCCAGCGTGACCCAGGTGGCCCTGCTCTCCGGTGCGTCTTCCCTGCTGGTGGGCAACGATAACGGCGTCATCTCCCAGTGGTTCGAGGTGGCAAAGGATGGCAAGCGCCAGTTCACCCAGATCCGTGACTTCAAGAGTGACGCGCCGGTCGCCCTGCTGACCCCCGAGCACTTTCGCAAGGGCTTCATCAGCGCAGGCAGCGACGGCACCATCAACTTCTTCCATGCCACCGGCGAAGCCAAGCTGCTTGGCGAGAAGATTGACGGGGGCAACCTGGCTGCCGTTGCCATCTCTCCTCGCCACAACCTGCTGTTGACCCAGCAGGGGGATGACTTCAAGGTCTTTGACGTCGAGAACGATCACCCCGAGGTAACCTGGTCTGCCCTCTGGCAACAGGTGTGGTATGAAGGCTATCCCGAGCCCCAGTACGTGTGGCAGTCCACCTCCGCCAGCAACGACTTCGAAGCCAAGCTGAGCCTGGTGCCCCTGGTGTTCGGTACCCTGAAAGCCTCCTTCTATGCCATGGTGTTCGCGGTGCCGCTCGGCGTCGCCGGCGCCATCTATACCGCCTACTTCATGTCGGCGGGGCTGCGCAAATACGTCAAGCCGACGGTGGAGATCATGGCGGCGCTGCCGACCGTCATCCTCGGCTTCCTGGCGGGTCTGTGGCTCGCGCCCATCATCGAAGGGGCCCTGCCCGGGGTGATCCTGCTGCTGATCCTGCTGCCCATGGGCATGCTGCTCACCGCTCTGGTGTGGAACTATCTGCCGGAGCGCGGCCGCACCTGGCTGCCGGAAGGCTGGCACGCCATCCTGCTCATCCCTGTGCTGCTGTTCATCGGATGGGGCGCCTTCGCCTTGAGCCCCATCATCGAGAACGCCTTCATGCACGGTGATTCGCGCATCTGGCTGACCCACGACATGGGCATCAAGTTTGACCAGCGCAACTCCCTGGTGGTCGGTATCGCCATGGGCTTTGCGGTCATCCCCACCATCTTCTCCATCGCCGAAGACGCGGTCTTCTCGGTGCCCAAGCACCTGACCCAGGGCTCGCTTGCGCTGGGGGCGACCCCGTGGCAGACCCTGAGCCGGGTGGTGATCCTCACCGCGAGCCCGGGCATCTTCTCGGCGGTGATGATGGGCCTTGGCCGCGCCGTGGGCGAGACCATGATCGTGCTGATGGCCACCGGCAACACCCCCATCATGGACTTCTCCATGTTCCAGGGGCTGCGGACCCTGGCGGCGAACATCGCGGTGGAGATGCCGGAATCGGAAGTGGGCAGCTCCCACTACCGGGTGCTCTTCCTCGCCGCCTTCGTGCTGTTTGTGTTCACCTTCTTGTTCAATACCCTGGCCGAATTCGTCCGCCAGCGGTTGCGTGAAAAGTACAGCTCTCTGTAAGGACTAAGGAATCGACAATGGGTAAGTGGTTTAAATCGGGGGCCCCCTGGATCTGGATGACGGGGGGCGCCGTCAGCCTGAGTCTGGTGGCCGTACTGGGTCTGTTGTTGCTGATTGGCTGGCGTGGTCTGGTCTATTTCTGGCCCCATCCCATCTATGAGTGGCAACTTGAAGATGCAAGCGGCAACAAGAGCGTCCTGATTGGCGAGATCAACGACCGGGAGCTGGTGCCGGTGGAGCGCCTGCGCGCCGCAGGCCAGGCGCTGAAAGGGGAGGATCGCGAAGAGATCACCCGTTATCTGGTCAAGACCGGCAACCGGGAGTTCGTGGACCTCGATTTTCGCTGGGTGCTGGAGACCGATATCAAATCGCGCACCCAGCCGGCGGAGCTCGCCATGGTGGAACGCGCCACCAACGGCAACTTCTATGGTTACATCACCTCGGTGAAGGAAGATGGCCAGGAGCTGACCACGGATCTGCATCCCGCCTTGCAGCGGGTGCTGGCCCGTGCCAACGGCCTCTCAAGCCAAGCCAACGACCTGCAAAAAGGGGCCATCGGCAGCATCAACTATCAGCTGGAGCGCCTGCGCCTGAAAGAGCGCAAGGCCGAGCTGGATGACAAGTTGACCGATCAGCTTAAAGCCGAGCTGGCGAGCGAGCGTCAGGCGCTCAACGACCGTTATCAGGTGCTGGAGAAAGAGCTCTTCTCCCTGCGTACCCAGGCGGACAGAGACAGCATCACCGTCAAGGACATGCGCGGCGAACTGGTGACCATGCCCATGTCCCGGGTGCTGGATGTGGTCTGGCCCAACGACATGAGCCTGATGGCCAAGGTGGGTCACTGGTTCCACCAGATAGGCAAGTTCGTCTCCGATGACCCCCGGGAGGCGAACACCGAGGGCGGCGTTTTCCCGGCCATCTTCGGCACCGTCTTCATGGTGATCCTGATGGCCATCATCGTGACCCCGCTCGGGGTGGTGGCGGCGGTCTACCTGCACGAGTACGCGGGCAAGAACAGCCTGACCAAGATCATCCGTATCGCGGTGATCAACCTGGCGGGGGTGCCCTCCATCGTCTACGGCGTGTTTGGTCTGGGCTTCTTCGTCTACACCCTGGGGGGCAGCATCGACCGCCTCTTCTATCCGGAAGCGCTGCCGAGCCCGACCTTCGGTTCCCCCGGAGTCATCTGGTCAGCCCTGACCCTGGCCATCCTGACCCTGCCGGTGGTGATCGTCTCCACCGAAGAGGGGCTGGCCCGGATCCCGAGCACCATTCGCCAGGGTTCGCTGGCGCTGGGTGCTACCCAGGCCGAGACCCTCTGGCGCATCGTGCTGCCCATGGCCAGCCCGGCCATCATGACCGGCCTTATCCTGGCGATTGCCCGTGCGGCGGGCGAGGTGGCGCCGCTAATGCTGGTGGGGGTGGTGAAGCTTGCTCCCACGTTGCCGATGGACGGCAACTTCCCGTACCTGCACGTGGAGCGCAAGTTCATGCACCTGGGCTTCCACATCTATGATGTGGGCTTCCAGAGCCCGAACGTCGAGGCGGCGCGTCCTCTGGTCTACGCCACCTCCTTCCTGCTGGTGACGGTGATCGTCGGCCTCAACCTGACGGCGATCGGTATTCGTAACCACCTGCGCGAGAAATTCCGGTCGCTGGAACATTAATCCAGCCATTACAGAGACGGGCAGGGACCTTCCCTGCCAACCAGATATTCCGGCAGCGGGCAAGACGTTTGCCCGCTGCCACCAAGAGAATTTGAGGTAAACAGATGATCAACGTAACACCGAGTTCGGCCCCGCACACCGCCACCGACCTGCTCAACCTGACCCCGGAGCAGACTGCGCTGGAGGTGAAGGATCTCAACCTGTACTACGGCAACAAGCAGGCGCTGTTCAACGTCAACATGAAGATCCCCAAGGGTCAGGTCACCGCCTTCATCGGCCCGTCCGGTTGCGGCAAGTCCACTTTGCTGCGCTGCATCAACCGGATGAACGATCTGGTGGAGATTTGCCGCATCGAGGGGGAGATCCAGCTGCACGGCCACAACATCTACGACAAGAGCGTGGATGTCTCCGCCCTGCGCCGCCAGGTGGGCATGGTGTTCCAGCGCCCCAACCCCTTCCCCAAGTCCATCTACGAGAACGTGGTCTACGGCCTGCGCCTGCAGGGCATCAATGACCGCCGTACTCTGGACGAGGCCGCCGAGCGTTCCCTGCGCGGTGCCGCCCTGTGGGAGGAAGTGAAGGATCGTCTGCACGACAACGCCTTCGGCCTCTCCGGTGGTCAGCAGCAGCGTCTGGTGATTGCCCGTGCCATCGCCATCGAGCCGGAAGTGCTGTTGCTCGATGAACCGACCTCGGCGCTGGACCCCATCTCCACCCTCACCATCGAGGAGCTCATCAACGAGCTCAAGAGCCAGTTCACCGTGGTGATCGTGACCCACAACATGCAGCAGGCGGCGCGGGTCTCGGATCAGACCGCGTTCATGTACATGGGGGAACTCATCGAGTACTCGAATACCAACACCATCTTCACCACCCCGGCCAAGAAGAAGACCGAAGACTACATTACCGGTCGTTACGGTTAAGGGATGCCGCTGATTGAGATGAGCAAGATGAGCATCAACAAACAGATTGGCAGTCAGTTCAACGGCTAAGGCATAATCGGAGCAACAAGGATTACTGGTATGGACAATATGAACCTCAACAAACACATCTCCGGTCAGTTCAATGCCGAGCTTGAGAGCGTGCGCAATCAGGTACTGGTGATGGGGGGGCTGGTGGAGAAGCAACTCACCGACGCCATCGCCGCCATCCATGGCCAGGATCTGGATGCGGCGCGCAAGATCGTGGCCAACGACCACAAGGTCAACGCCATGGAAGTGGCGATCGACGAGGAGTGCACCCGCATCATCGCCAAGCGTCAGCCCACCGCGTCCGACCTGCGGCTGGTGATGGCCATCATCAAGACCATCACGGATCTGGAGCGGATTGGCGACGTGGCGGACAAGATTGCCCGCATGCTGACCGACAACGCCAACAAGCCCCAGCCACCGCTGGTGTCGCTGGAGAACATGGGGCGTCGCACCATCAAGATGCTCCACGACGTGCTGGACGCCTTCGCCCGCATGGATCTGGATGCCGCCCTGGCGGTCTACAAGGAAGATGACAAGGTGGACCGGGAGTACGAGTCCATCATCCGCGAGCTGATGACCTACATGATGGAAGATCCGCGCACTATACCGCAGGTGCTGAACGTCTTGTGGGCGGCACGGGCCATCGAGCGGGTCGGTGATCGCTGCCAGCACATCTGCGAGTACATCGTCTACTACGTCAAGGGCAAGGATGTGCGTCACACTAAGGCCGATGACCTGAGCGATCTGCTGGGCAAGGGCTGATCGGGCGCCTTGAGTGGAGACTCCGTCGCGGCTGCACGATGGGAATCCAACCCTGATTGAATAAAAAGGCGCTTTGAGCGCCTTTTTCATTGCATGGCACGGCAGTTCAAGATAACGCCACCCAGCGGGCGCTTTTCTGCTAGAATATGGCCCCTGTGTGAGTCCCGGATGGAGTCACGGTCCGGTTTCCCGGGCCCAGTTTGCCGTCTTGTGCTAAGGCGGCTGTCGCAATAGGTTAATCATGAGTTTTGCCGATAGTTTGTTCTTTCTGATGCTGCTGGTCGCCGGCAGCGTGTTCTTCTCACTCTCCGAGATCTCCCTTGCCGCCTCCCGCAAGATCAAGTTGCAGGTGATGGCCGACGAGGGCAACCGCCACGCCGAGAAGGTGCTGGCATTGCAGGCCCAGCCGGGCAACTTCTTTACCGTGGTGCAGATAGGCCTCAATACCGTCGCCATCCTCGGCGGTATCCTGGGGGAATCCGCCCTCAATCCCGCCATCAGAGAGCTGATTGCTGGCTTCTATCAGGGGCCCTGGCTCGGCCAGATTAGCTCCGCGGCCTCGTTCGTCTTCGTCACCGGCATGTTCATCCTAATAGCGGACCTGATGCCCAAGCGCCTTGCCATGACCATGCCCGAGCGGATCGCCGTGGTGGTGGTGCGTCCCATGATGCTGTGCGTCACCTTGCTGATGCCGCTGGTGTGGCTGTTCAACGGCATGGCCAATGGCCTGTTCCGGCTGATGCGCATCTCCATGGTGCGCAACGACGAGATCACCTCCGACGATATTTATGCGGTGATGGATGCAGGTGCCGAAGCCGGTGTCATCCAGCGCGAGGAGCACCAGCTCATCGAGAACGTGTTCGAGCTCCAGTCCTTGGGTGTCACTTCCGCCATGACGGCGCGGGAGAGCCTCATCTACTTCACCCTGCAAGAGGGGGAGGAGAGCATCAAGGCGAAGATCGCCGAGCACCCCCACAACAAGTTCCTGGTGTGCGACCACAACCTCGACAGCATCAAGGGGTTCGTGGATGCCAAGGAGCTGCTGATCCGCGTCATCGGCGGCCAGAGCATCGATCTCAACAGCGGCTCCCTGGTGCAGAACGTCATCATCATTCCCGACACCCTCAACCTCTACGAGGCGATGGAGTACTTCAAGAACCATCGCGGCGATTTTGCGGTGGTGATGAACGAATACGCCCTGGTGGTGGGCATCGTCACCATGAATGACCTGATGAGCACCGTCATGGGGGAGTGGGCCACCCACGTGGTGGAAGAGCAGATCGTCCAGCGGGACGAGAACTCCTGGCTGGTGGACGGGGTGACCCCCATCTCCGACGTGATGCGCGCCTTCGACATCGAGGAGTTCCCGGAAAACCAGAACTACGAGACCATCGCCGGTTTCATCATGTACATGCTGCGCAAGATCCCCAAGCGCACCGACTCGGTCAAATATGCCGGTTACAAGTTCGAAGTGGTGGACATCGACAGTTACAAGATTGACCAGTTGCTGGTCACCCGGGTAGAACCTGCGAGCAATGAGAAGCCCGCTCAGGAATCCTAAAGGAGTTCGTTAGCAATCATGAAGATGAAGACTCATTCCCGTGCGCTGGCCTGTGTGGCGCTCGCCCTGGCACTGGGTGCCTGCAGCCAGAGCGCACCGCGCAAGCCAGTGACGCCTGCCAAACCCGTTACCCCCGAGCCTGCCGTGGTGGTCCCGCAGCAGGATCCCGATGCGGTGGTGCAAAGCGCCGTGGCAGAGCCCAGCCCGGTGTTCGACGAGGAGTATCACGGCCCGGATCAAGGGTCGCTTGAATCGGTCACCGCCCTGTTTGCCCGGGGTTACATCGAATCCGCCATGCGCGAGACCATGCTGGCGGCGGTGCACAGCGACTATCCGCTGCTCGGCATGCGGGACGTGCGTCTCACCGACCCTGTTGCCAAGTTCCTCACCTCGGCCCAGGCACGCACCACGGCCCACGACTACCTCTATGCCGGGGTGCAGCGTCGGCTGGGCCGCCCCCTCAGCCCCGCCCAGTGGGAGCAGATCTGGCAGGGCTATCCCCAGCAGGGCCGGGTCTCCGACTGGGTCAAGCAGACCAAGCGGGTGCTGGCCGGGCGCTGAGCCCCTGGTTATCGGCGGCTGTGCCCGCCTTGATCCCCTGTTTCACAAGAGGCCACCCCCCGGGGTGGCCTCTTGTCGTTTCAGTGCCTGCCCAGGTGATGCCTGTGCCGGGGAGATCTCCCTTTGCCGCCATCATCCTGAGCTTGCCCGGATTTGTTCGTAGCCCCCGATTGCCTCTTGTTCTACTTTGGGTCATGATATTTGGGATTTCTAGCCGTCTAGATGTTTTGATGGCTTAATGTGGTTTCACACAATAAACACCCGTCATGGCGGGGAGACGCAGAGAGACAGAGATGGACAAGCAGGATTTGTGGGTACTCGATGGCGGTATGGGCCGTGAACTGGCGCGGCGTGGTGCGCCGTTCCGTCAACCGGAGTGGTCGGCGCTGGCGTTGATGGAAGCGCCCGAGACGGTGCGCGAGGTACACCAGGCCTATGCGACGAGCGGTGCCCGGGTGATCACTACCAACAGCTATGCCCTGGTGCCCTTCCACATCGGCGAGGCGCGCTTTGCCGCCCAAGGGGAGGCACTTGCAGCTCTGGCCGGGCAACTGGCCCGAGACGTGGCCGACGAGCAGGGGGGAGCCGTCAAGGTGGCCGGCTCCTTGCCGCCGCTCTTTGGCTCCTATCGTGCGGACCTCTATCAGGCCGAGCGGGTGAGCGAGCTGGCGACACCGCTTATCCGTGCCCTGTCACCCCATGTGGATCTCTGGCTGGCGGAGACCATGAGCCTCATCGCCGAGCCCCTGGCCCTCAAGGCCCTGCTGCCCGAGGACGGCAAGCCGTTCTGGGTCTCCTTTACTCTGGAAGACGAAGCGCCGGGCAGCGAGCCCACCCTGCGCTCCGGCGAGCGGGTGGCGGATGCCGTGACCGCGTTGGCGTCGGCCGGGGTGGATGCCATCCTGTTCAACTGCTGCCAGCCCGAGGTGATTGAAGGGGCGCTCAAGGTGGCCGTCGCCGCGTTGCAGGTTCAGGGGCGCACCGACGTTCGCCTCGGCGCCTATGCCAACGCCTTCCCGCCCCAGCCCAAGGAGGCGACTGCCAATGACGGTCTGGACGAGATCCGCGGCGATCTGGGGCCGCTGGATTACCTCGGCTGGGCCGAGCGCTGGCGCAGAGCCGGGGCAAACCTCATCGGCGGCTGCTGCGGCATCGGTCCGGAACACATCGAGGCGCTGGCCAGCCGGCTGCGTTAAGGAGCGCCCATGAAAGAGAGCAAGATCGGGCTCTGGTCCCTCACTGCGCTGGTGTTCAGCTCCATGGTGGGGGCCGGCATCTTCAGCCTGCCCCAGAACATGGCCGATGTGGCGGGCGCCCGCGCCGTGCTGATCGGCTGGGCCGTCACCGGGGTCGGCATACTGGCGCTGGCCATGAGCTTCCTTTACCTGTCGCGGCTCAAACCCGAGCTCGACGGCGGCATCTACAGCTATGCCCGAGCCGGCTTTGGCGAGCTGGTGGGGTTCTTCTCCGCCTGGGGATACTGGCTCTGTGCCACCATCGGCGTGGTGGGATATCTGGTGATCGCCTTCGCGGCGCTGGGCAGCTTTGTCGACACGCCGGAGCGGGTCTGGTTTGGCGAGGGCAACACATTGGCAGCTTTTGTCGGCGAGTCCTGCATCCTCTGGGCGGTGCACCTGCTGGTGGCCCGCGGCGTGCAGCAGGCGGCCCTGTTCAATCTGGTGGCGACCCTGGCCAAGAGCCTGCCGCTGCTGCTGTTCATCCTGTTCGCCTGCTACTGGTTCGATCCGGTCACCTTTGCGGCGGATCAGGAGGGCAGCACCCTGGCGGTACCGGTCTCCGAGCAGGTGCGTAACACCATGCTCATCACCCTCTGGGTCTTCACCGGCATCGAAGGGGCAGCGGTGCTCTCGGCCCGGGCGAGAAACAAGCGGGATGTGGGCACCGCCACCGTGCTCGGCGTGGTGCTGGCGCTGCTGCTCTATGTGCTCATCTCGGTGCTGGCGCTCGGAATATTGAGCCGCCCGGAGCTTGCGGCCCTGCCCAACCCCTCCATGGCGGGACTGATGGCCCAGATGACCGGTTCCTGGGGCAAGCTGCTCATCAGCGCCGGCCTCATCGTGTCGGTGCTCGCCTCCTACGTGAGCTGGACCCTCTTCTCGGCCGAGGTGCCGTTCAGCGCGGCGCGTCACGGGGCCTTCCCGGCCATCTTCCGGCGCGAGAACCGCAACGGCACCCCCATCGCCTCGCTCTGGCTCACCAGCCTGACCGTGCAGGGCTGCTTGCTGCTGGTGTGGCTGCTTGGCAAGGGGTACACCAACCTGCTGCTCATCTCCACCTCCATGATCCTGGTGCCCTACCTGCTCATCGGCCTCTTCCTGCTCAAGCTGGTCTTCAGTGGCAAGGGTGGGCAGGGCCGCGGCCTGATGCGGGTGGTGGCGCTGGTGTCGAGCGGTTATGGTTTCTGGCTGCTCTACGCCGCCGGGGTGGAGTACCTGCTGCTGTCGCTTCTGCTCTACGGGCCGGGTCTGCTGTTGTTTCTCTACAGCCGTCGCCAGCTCGGCGCCGAACAGCGGCTCAGCGGGCGCGAACGGCTGCTGGCCGGGGTGACGCTGCTGAGCCTGATCCCCGCCGTCTGGTCCTTCGTTCACGTCTGACCCGGGGGGTGTCCCTGTCATGAAAAAGAGCGCCCCTGGGCGCTCTATTTTTATCCTGGTCGGTGGGTCAACCGCTGGTGGGGCCCGCCGGTTTGCCAAACAGCACGGCGAGCTTTTGCCGCCAGGGGAGGCCCCGGGCCTCTTGCAGCATGTCGCGCCACTCGTGGAAGGTGAGGGTGAGCGGGTTGAAGCTGTGGATTGGCTTGGTGATGCCGAAACGGCACGGCTCGCCCAAGTCTTCTTCCACGAAGGTGCCAAACAGCCGGTCCCAGATGATGAGCACGCCGGCGAAGTTGCGATCGATGTATCTGGCGTTGCTGGCGTGGTGCACCCTGTGGTGGGAGGGGGTGTTGAAAATCCATTCAAGTTTGCCCAGCTTGCCCACCACCTGGGTGTGAACGAAGAACTGAAAACCCAGGCTCAAGAGTACGGTGGCCACCACCGCCTCGGGGGGGAAGCCGATGAGGATCATGGGGATCCAGAACAGCCACATGCCGGAGACCGGGTACATCAGGCTCTGGCGAAAGGCGGTGGAGAGGTTGAGCCGCTCCGAGCTGTGGTGCACCACGTGGGAGGCCCAGAGCCAGCGCACATGGTGGCTCGCGAAGTGGAATAGCCAGTAGCAGAGATCCTGCAACAGAAAGAGCAGCAAGAGGCTCCAGAGATTCAGTTCGATATCGAATAGTCGCCAGCCCCAGAGGGTGTCATAGAGATAGGCGATGGCAATGGCGGCCAGGGCATCGCCCCCCTGATGCATCAGTGCCAGGGTGGCATTGGCGAAGAGATCCTTCCACTGGTAGCCCGCCGTGGGATAGGCGGCGCCGTGTTTTCGCAGGTAGAGCATCTCCCAGCCGATGAAAACCAGAAAGAGGGGCGAGAGGTAGAGCAGGAGCAGTTGCACATCCATGTGAGCCATCCGGTTGGACCAGTTGGATGTCAGCATACCGGATGAATTTAAAATTTCATTAACATCCTTGCTCGTTGGCGTGGTGACAACCAGATGGCAAAAGGCTGCGGCAAGCAATGCGCCAGGGAGATGATCTGGGGGGAAGGCAAGCATAGAAGAGGGAGCCATGGGCTCCCTCTTCGTGTTGGTGCATCGCGGGTTATAGTACCTGGCTCAGGAACTGGCGCAGGCGCGGGGAGGGGGGATTGTCGAAGAAGTCGGTGGGTTTCTCGTCTACCAGCAGCTCGCCGCTCTCCATGAAGAGCACTCTGTCCGCCACTTCCCGGGCAAAGCCCATCTCGTGGGTCACCACCACCATGGTCATCCCTTCGCGGGCCAACCCCTTCATGACGTCCAGCACCTCTCCCACCATTTCGGGGTCGAGGGCGCTGGTAGGTTCGTCAAACAGCATGATGCGCGGCTGCATGGCGAGCGCCCGGGCGATGGCCACCCGCTGCTGCTGGCCGCCGGAGAGCTGGGAGGGGTAGCTCTGGGCCTTGTTGGAGAGACCGACCTTGAGCAGCAGGGCCTTGGCCCGCTCCTCAGCCTCCTGGCGAGAGAGCCCTCTCACCTTCTGGGGGGCCAGCGTGATGTTGTCCAGCACCGTCAGGTGAGGGAAGAGGTTGAAGGACTGGAACACCATGCCCACCTCTTCCCGCAGCTTGTTGACATCCCCGGGCTCGGTGAGGCTGATGCCGTCGACCACGATATTGCCATCGTTGATGGTCTCCAGCTGGTTGAGGGTGCGCAGGAAGGTGGACTTGCCCGAGCCGCTCGGCCCCACGATCACCACCACTTCCCCTTCGGTCACCTGGGTGCTGACGTTTTTCAGGGCGTGCACCTCGGTGCCGTAGAACTTCTCTACACCGGTCGCCTTGATGATGGGATCAGTTGCAGCGCGCATAGTTCACCTCCAGACGACGCACCGGGAAGGGGCAGGGAGTGCCGGTGATGGCAGAACGTTTCGACACCGATGGCGCCTTGATAACGGGATCAGTTGCTGCGCGCATATTTCACCTCCAGACGACGCACCAGGAAGGAGAGAGTGCCGGTCAGCACCAGATAGAGCAGAGCCACGGTGAACCACACCTCGAACGGGCTGAAGGTGGAGCTGACAACTTCGCGCCCCGCCTTGGTGAGATCCGTGATGGAGATGACGGAGACCAGAGAGGAGTCCTTGATGAGGTTGATGAACTGGCCCGCGAGCGGTGGCAGCACCCGTTTGAAGGCCTGAGGCAGGATGACGTAGCGCATGGTCTGGGCCGAGGTCATGCCAAGGCTTCTGCCCGCTTCCATCTGCCCCTTGTGAATGGAGCTGATGCCGGCGCGCACGATTTCCGCCACGTAGGCGCCGGTGAAGACCGCGAGCGCCGCCACACCAGCGGTGAATCGGTCGAGGTTCAGCACGGTGCCGATAAAGAAATAGACGATGAAGATCTGCACCAGCAACGGGGTGCCACGGATGAGCTCCACATAGGTCACGGCCAGGTTGCGCAGGGCCGGATTGGGGGAGAGGCGGGCCAGACCGGCCAGGGTGCCAAGCAGGATGGCGAAGATGCCCGCCACCAGGGAGAGCTTGACCGTGACCCAGACGCCCCAGGCAATGGGGCCGGCGGTCCAGCTCAGTTGCACATCCAGGGTATCGCCGAGGAAGACGGTATCCCCTTCAGCCAGCTGGGAGCCCTTGGGAGCGATGGCCTGACGGCGGCTGGGGTCGAGATCGTCTTGCAGGAAGAGCTGTCCCTTGTCCGCGACCACGGTGCCGTCAAACTCGGCATAGTGTTTCTGTTCTGCCTGATAGGCGATGTACTGGGGAATGCGTTCCCAGCGCCAGGTGTAATCCACTGCCTGCACGGCCTTGTAGATGCCGAAAATGGCGGCCAGCACCAGCAGCAGGAAGATCCCGTGCCAGAGCAGCTGATTGGGCTGTTTTTCCATCTGTCTTGTGAGTTTGGGGTTGATCACTGTCACAACCTCTTTTGTCGTTATCGTGTGGGGAGTCTGCGTGAAGGGGCGGCATGCCGCCCCTTTGAGAGGTTATTTGAGCTGGTTCAGCCAGGCGGTGGATTCAAACCACTTCTTGTAGAGACGGTCGTAGCTGCCGTCGCCCTTGATCTGGCGCAGGTAGTTGTTGAACCAGTTGAGGGTGTCCTGATCCCCCTTGCGGATGGCCCAGGCCAGCGGCTCGAAGGTGAACGGCTTGTCGAGGTGTACCACGGCGCCCTGGTTCTGGGACGCGAAGATGGCGTTGTAGGGCAGGTCGTAGACGAAGGCATCCACCTTGCCGTTGATCACTTCCAGCTTGGCGTCATCCTGGGTTTCAAACTGCAGCAGGGTGGCCTTGGGGATCATGCGCTTGACCGCTTGCTCGCCGGTGGTGCCGAGTTTGACCGCGATCTTGTATTTGGGATCGTTGAGGTCCTGGAAGGATTTGATTTCGCCCGCCTTGTCCTTGCGAAGCACGATGGTCTGGCCGACGACGATGTAGGGATCGGCAAAGTTCACGCGCAGGTTGCGCTGGGGAGTGACGGTCATGCCACCCATGATGACGTCGAACTTGTCGGTCAAGAGCGCGGGGATGATGCCGTCCCAGGCGGTGTTGACGAACTCCA
The DNA here is from genome assembly GCF_027707845.1 of Aeromonas sp. QDB14. Taxonomy (NCBI): domain Bacteria; kingdom Pseudomonadati; phylum Pseudomonadota; class Gammaproteobacteria; order Aeromonadales; family Aeromonadaceae; genus Aeromonas; species Aeromonas sp. QDB14. The sequence goes on from NZ_JAPCJD010000001.1 coordinate 74,040, forward strand.
CCTTCACGCCCATCTCCTTGGCGACCATCTTGGCGAGATCCACGTCAAAGCCGATGTACTGGCCCTGCTTGTTGGTCATCTCGAAGGGTTGATAGCCGGCATCGAAGCCGACCCGCAGCACACCGCGTTCCAGCACGGCATCCAGGGTGGAAGTGGGCGCGGCGTTTGCCAGCCCGCACAGCAGCAGGGTAGAGAGAATGAGTTTTTTGATCATAAATGACGTCTCTGTCGTAAATGTGGTCGGCCTTGAACCTGCTCCCGTGCGACTCCATGGCACAAGAGACTGCTGCATCCGGCAGCAGGCAAGACAGGATTATTGTCTTGGTCGGGGCAAAAGCCCCATATGAGATTCTATGAATGGTTCGTTGGATGAAAAATGTACCAAAACCTGTTTGTGCCAGAAGACTCAATAAGTTATGGAGACTTTTATCCCTCGTGGTGACTCATAAAACCACATGAAAACAACATATCTATCTAATGGCGCCGGTTCAAGTGCAAAATATCCGGCGGCCGTCTCGGTGGAAAATCCGGGCACAGACAGGGCGTTGCCCGGCACGCTTCACGGGGAATGAGGCGTGCGAGCAGGGCAAATATTTTTGCCCGGCCCATAGGCTCCCTCTGTGTCTTGTCATGGGCTTCCCATATACTCAGCCATCCCCATTGGAAGGTTCGGGAATGGACGCCTCAATTCTGCTCAATCTGGACGTATTTACCCTGATGTTGATGGCCCTCGGGGGCTACAGCCTGGGATTCATCACCCTCTCCATCATCTGGTCGACCCACAGGGAAATACCCGGTCTCGGGCTCTGGTGGTGGTCCAGCCTCTGTGCCCTGGCGGCGCAATCGCTCTTCTTCATGCAGGCATTTGCCCCCCATATCGCGGGGATCTGGCTGGCCAACCTGCTCATCACCTTCTGCCTCGCCCTGATGCCACTCGCCATCCAGCGCTTCTTCGGGGAGCCGCCAAACTGGCGGGCATTCACCCTCTTCATGCTGGTCTACCTGCTGATCCTCTGCTGGAGCGTCATCTTCAACGACAAGATGGCCCCCCGGGTGCTGTTGGCCTGCCTGAGCTACATGATGGTGGGGGCGGTGATTGTCTGGCTCATCTGGCGCCATGGCTACCCTGACTATCTGCCCGCTGTGCTGGTGTTCACCGTGGTCAACATCCTGCTCTACGGTTTCAATCTGGTGCGCATGGGGGCCCTGCTCGGCGGCGAGGTGCGGGTCCTGATGGATCAGCATGCGGTCAATGTGCTCCCCTTCCTTTCCATGCTGATGGGCAACTATCTGTCGACCTTCGGGGTGCTGCTGCTCTGTACCCAGTACCGGGCCCTGGCCCTGCGGCGACAGGCCAGCCAGGATCCCCTGACCGGCCTCCTGAACCGGCGCGGCTTCATGGATCACTGCGTGACGATGGCAAGGCAGGGGGCGCTGGTGGTGCTGGATCTCGACGACTTCAAGCAGATCAACGATCGCCACGGTCACGAGACCGGGGACAGGGTGCTGGAGGCGGTGGGTCGCTATCTTGCCGGCCAGCGGGATCTGGTGGCCAGCCGCTTCGGCGGGGAAGAGTTTGTGCTGCTGTTGCCCGAGTGGGACCCCCTGGCCCAGCAGGCGCGCTGCGAGCAGATCCGCCAGGGAATAGAAACGCTGGAGCTGAAGGGGGTCCGGGTGACGGCCAGCCTGGGGTGGGTGCCCAGCGCCCGTGAATGGCACTTTGACACCCTGTTCAGCCTGGCAGATCGCGCTCTCTATCAGGCCAAGCGGGAGGGCAAGAACCGGATCTGTCAGGGGGCCTGATCCCCCGTCAGGTCATGCCCGGCCGGTGGCCGTCGGCTCCGACCGGACAAAGGCATACCGAGTCAGCCACCTGGTCGCATCAGACCAGAATGGCCGCCTGGCGGCCTGTCAGCGGTGCAACTCCCCCGCGCGTTCCGGCTGATAGACCACTTCCAGGATCTCCACCTGGATGGTGCGACCGGCCGGCCCAGGCCAGGCGATGCTGTCACCCACCTTGAGCCCCAGCAGGGCGCTGCCCACTGGCGCCAACACGGAGATCTTCGATTCGTCCCCCTGTACATCCTTTGGATAGACCAGCGTCAGGCAGAAGTCGTTGCCACTGTTTTGCATCTTGAAGCGCACCGTGCTGTTCATGGTCACCACGTCCGGCGGCATGTCGGCGGGTTCGCGGATCTCGGCGCGATCCAGCTCCTCTTGCAGGGCAAGGTGCTGGGGGTGGTTGCCAAGCAGCTGTTCGATGCGATCCAGATCCAGGCTGGAGATGACGAGATGAGGCTGTTTCATAGGGTATTTCCTTATCAATGACTGAAAGGACCAGGATGACGGGCAGACTGGTCGACAAAAAACGGTGCAAGGGTAATAAGCAGACAGCAAAAGCGATGCCCCCGAGCGACTCGCGCAGCGGGGCGAGGGCGGGGGCTCAGCGGGGTGTGAGCGTACTGGAAAAAATCATGATTGCTTTCATGGAGATACCATAACCATTCTGGGGTGGTTTGGCAATTGGGCTGACTTTCTCATCAGGGAGCCTGGTAATCGTACTGGTGCAGGATGCGCGCGAGACTGCCATCCTCCCTCATTTCCTGAATGACCCGGCGCCAGCGCAGCGCCTCGCTGCGGGAGAAGCGGGGGCTGGCGGCCAGGTAGAGGGTGCTCTGCTGCAAGGTCTCGCCCCGCACCAGATCCGGAAGCGGCAGGCCCGCCCGCTGCTGGTTGTAACGGGCGGTGTTCCAGGCCACCGCCCAGGCCTGGATGCGGCCGCGCGCCAGCTTGCTGGCGTTGCTGACCTCCTCGGTGACCAGCTCCCGGGTCACCCCTGTCAGCGGCTGGATCAGGCTCTGGCTATGGGAGCCACGCATCACGCCAACGGTGAGGCCAGGCAGCGTCTTCATGGAGAGCGGCGCTGGATGGTGACGGCGATGGCTGACCAGCACGAAGGCCTCCCCCAGCAGGGGGGCAATCCAGAGAAACAGTGGTTCGCGCTGGGGATTTCGGGCCGGGGGCAACAACAGGACATCCGGGCGGTGGCTGGCCTGGCTGAGGGCGCGAGCCAGCGGCATCAACTCGATCTCGAGCGGTTCCCCGAGGCGGCGGGCAGCCTCCTCCAGCACCTCGATGGCCATGCCGCTCGGCGCACCCTGCTGGGCGCGGATCACATAGGGGGGAATGTCCGCGGCCACGACGACCACGGCACGGGCCGAAAAGGCGCAGACGATCAGAGGGGAGAGCAGCAGAAGCAGAGTAACAAGGCGCATGGATGTTCGGGTCCGGGATGAGTACAGAGAGTGTAACATCCCGTTACGCCATGTCAGCCAGGCGATTGCCGCCTGGGGGGATCAGTCGAAGAAATCCCGCAGATCCAGGGTCTGGTACCCTGCCAGTTGCTGCCAGGGGAGGGTCTTTGGCAGCGGCTTGAGCGTCACCTCCATCCGGTAGCTGCGATAACCGTCGAGGCTTGCCGACTCCACCACCAGGGGCAACTGCCAGCGGCTCGACCAGAGGATGCGGGTACGCTGGCGACCTTCGCGGGTCTCGTACCAGTTCGCCTGGTCGGGGGCGGCCTCATCCAGCGGTGTCATTCCCTCTAACAGGGAAGGGTTGATGAGGTGGCGGATCCGCGGCCAGTCGGGCTTGAAGGCCACTTGACCGTACTCCTCCTGCGGCACCTCCACCAGCTGGTTGTGCCAGGCATCGGCGTAGCGCAACTGGAGTGCGTCTCCCTCGCTGCGGGTCACCCAGCGCGCCGCCATCTGGTGAGTGAAGTGCTTGTGGCCGGGGCGGGCATCGTGGGTGGCGTGATAGGCACGGGCCAGGGGAACGGGAATGAGCCGCTGGCTCCACACCTGGTCACCGACCCGCAGCCACTTCTCCTGCCACTGGCTCTCCCGGGTGATGCCGTCGCTGCCGGTCACCCTGTCCACGTAGCGGATGCGGGCGGCCAGATCGGGCACCTCGTCGGCCAGGAGGGGAAAGGAGAGGGCGCTGCCCAGCAGCCATAAAGAAAGCAGATATTTCATCATCGTCTCTCGCTCGACGGAAAAGGTGCCCGGCGCGGTGCCGGGCCCCTTTATCACAGGCCGAGGGCCTCCCTGAGCTTGCCGAACACCCGGGTGTTGTCGAGGGTGCCCTTGAACTGGCTGCTGCCGGCGCCGCCCGCGAACAGCATCACATCGCCGCCGCCGTGAGTCTCGGAGCCGAGCTTGACCCCGGTTTCCTGCAGGTAGTCATCCGCCATCACCTCATCGCTGGTAAGGGTGGGGCGCTGGTCCTGGCGGTTGGGGCCGTTGCCGAACACCAGAGTAGTGAACGGTTTGCCATCCGCGTCGTTCTGGGTCGAGCCATCGGCGTTCTTGACCAGATCCAGCACTTTGTTGCCCTTGGCGGAATAGCCGTTGATGGTCATGGTGTGGTCGTGGTCGGCGGTAACCACGATCAGGGTATCGCTCAAATCCACTTTGCCGAGGGCCGTCTTGACCGCCTCGTCCAGCGCCACCGCATCGGTCAGGGATCGCTTGGCGTTGGTGGCATGCAGGGCGTGGTCGATACGCCCCCCCTCCACCATCAGGAAGTAGCCCTGGCTGTTCTGGCTGAGCAGATCGATCGCCTTGGCGGTCATCTCGGAGAGGGACGGCTGGGTACTGGCCGCCCCCTTGGCGACGCGGTCCAGTTCGTAGTCGAGGTGGGACTTGGTGCTGAACAGCCCCAGCACCTTGCCCGAGTTGACAGCAGAGAGCTCATCCTTGGTGGTGACATAGCGGTAGCCCCGGGCGGTCAGCTCGGCGGTGAGATCCCGGCCGTCGGCCCGGCCGCCCTTGTTGCTGGCGCTGTAGGGCGTCCAGTGGTTGGCGCCGCCCCCCATCAGCACATCGACCCCATCCCCCAGCGCCTGGTTGAAGCCGGCGCCGCCCGGTACCGCCTGCTCGGCGATGGCGTAGGCCGCATCCCGGTGGCAGATATGGGAATAGGTCGCCGCCGGGGTGGCATGGGTGAGCTCCGTGGTCGTGACGGCTCCCACCGACTTGCCGGCTGCCTTGGCCAGCTCGAGAAGGGTGGGCACCGGGCTTCCGTTGTCGCTGGTGCAGTTGTTGATGCCCTTGTTGCCGTTGGCATCCTTGGACGGTGCCACGGCCCTGGTGTCGCTGCTCATGGCGATCACCTCGTTGTTCATCTTGACGCCGGTGGTGTAGGCCGCCATGGAGGGGGCGGAGTCCGTGGTCTGGGCATCGTGGGAGAAGGTCTTGATGCGCGCGCTCTGGGGCAGTTTCATCATCTCGAGATCCCCCTCTTCCCCCACCTTGAACAGGCGGGTGGCGGTGAGCACGGTGGGGCCCATGCCGTCACCTATAAAGAGGATGACGTTCTTGGCATCGGCGGCGTGCGCCTGGGAGAGGCCGCCAAGCGTGCCGAGCAGGGCGGTGCAGACCAGCGTCTTTTTCATGGTGATGTTCATCCTGATAATCCCTTACAGCTTGGCCGCAGCCTTGATCTTGCCGAACACGGCGGTGTTGTCGAGAGAGCCGTGGAAGCGCTCCGCCCCTTGGCCGATGGCGCCGAGGAAGACATCGGTACCACCGTGGGTCTCGTTGCCTATCTCGCCCACCTTGACCACCACCTCCTGGTGATAGTCGTCGGCGGAGGCGGTGGCGTCGTCGAGGGCCGCCACGCTGCTGCGCGGGCCGTCCACCCGGTTGTAGCCGTTGCCAAAGCCGATGATGGTGTAGGGCATGCCATCGCTATCCTTGCTCGGCTCGCCGGTCTCGTAGTTCTTCACCAGCCCGAGCACGCCCGCATTGCCTGCCGTGGTCTTGCCGGTGCGCTTGGCATAACCATTCAGGACTAGCGTGTGGTCATGGTCGGCGGTGACCACGATCAGGGTGTTTTTCAGCTCGGGATCGGTTTTCTTCACTTCATTGATGGCGGCCTGGATGGCGTTGTCGAAGGCGAGGGTATCCTGCAGGGCGCGCTTGGCGTTGGTGTCGTGCAGGGCGTGATCGATGCGCCCCCCTTCCACCATCAGGAAGTAGCCCTTCTCTTTGCCCTTGAGCTGCTTGATGGCAGCCAGGGTCATCTGGGCCAGTGACGGCTCGCTGGCGGGTCGGTCCAGGTCATATTTCATGTGGCTTGAGCCGAACAGGCCCAGCAGCGGCTTGCTCGCATCGGCCTGGTTCAGCTCGTCCAGGGTGGCGGCAAACTGATAGCCCTTCGCCTTCATCTCGTCGATGAGGTTGCGACCATCGGTCCGCTTGCCCTTGTCGGCGCTGGGCAGGAAGAAGCTGCTGCCGCCGCCGAGCACCACGTCCAGCCCCTCCTTCAGGGCGCTGTTGTAACCGCTGCCCCCCGGCACCATCTGGACGGCGATATCAGCCTCCAGATCCCGGTTGCAGATATGGGCATAGGTGGCGGCCGGGGTGGCGTGGGTGACCCGGGTGGTGGTGACCACGCCGGTGCCGCGGCCATCGGCCTTGGCCAGCTCCAGCAGGGTGGTCACCGCTTTGCCGCCGCTCTGGCTGCAATCGCTCTCCTGGGTGGCGTCGCTGTCCATGCTGATGACGCCGTTGTTGCTCTTGACCCCGGTCATGTAGGCCGCCATGGAGGGGGCCGAGTCGGTCACCTGGGCATCGTGGGAGAAGGTCTTGATGAAGGCCGTTTCCGGCAGGGTGTCGATGGTGAGGCTGCCCTCTTCACCGACGCCATAGATCCGGGAGGCGGTGAGGGTGTTGAGACCCATGCCGTCGCCGAGGAAGAAGATCACGTTCTTGGCGCGGGGTTCCGGGGTGTTGCTGTCGTTGTTGGAGTTGCAGCCGGCGGCCAGGGCGGCGCCTATCATCACTGCAAGTCCTGCCATCTTTCTCATTGGGGTTCGCTCCTTGTGAAACCTGAGCGCAGCCTAGAGGGGGCAGATGACACTTTTAGTGAAGAGAGATGACAATGCGGTGAAAGCGCCTTGTAAATGTTATCTTATATCAATGGGTTATGTTGATTGTGTTCTGCCACTCACCTCCCGGTGGCGTAGCGGGCATCCGGCCACCCGGGTGACAACACCCGGCAAGAATAGCCTGTCAAATCGGGGCCGCAGCAGGTAAAATGCGCCCCCTTGCGATGAGTGCCAGCGGTCTGGCGCATCACCACGCACCCGCAACCCCGAGCGCCCGCAGCCCCGAGAGGGGACCGCATGCCAATGAGAGAGTAACGGATATGTCCATCAACTGGTTCCCCGGCCACATGCACAAGGCCCGCAAAGAGATTGCAGAGGTCATGCCCCAGGTCGATGTCATCATCGAGATGCTCGACGCCCGCATCCCCTTCTCCAGCGAGAACCCCCTGGTGCCGGAGCTGCGCGGGGAGACGCCGGTGATCAAGGTGCTCAACAAGGCAGACCTTGCCGACCCCGAGATCACCGAGCTGTGGGTGGCCCACATGGAGCAGGAAAAGGGGATCAAGGCACTGCCCCTGACCCAGCAGGAGCCTACGATGATCAAGCAACTGCTGACCCTGTGCCACGAGATGCTGCCGGAGCGCAACTTCGAGCTGCGCGGGGTGCGCGGGGTGCGCGGGGTGCGCGCCATGATCATGGGCATCCCCAACGTGGGCAAGTCCACCCTGATCAACACCCTGGCGGGGCGCATCATCGCCAAGACCGGCAACGAGGCGGGGGTGACCAAGTCCCAGCAGCGGATCAAGCTCGACAACCACGTCATCCTGACGGACACCCCTGGCTTCCTGTGGCCCAAGCTCAATCCGCCCTCCTGCGGTTATCGACTGGCGATCACGGCGGCCATCAAGGATACCGTCTTCGATTACGCCGACATCGCCATGTTTGCCGCCGACTACTTCATCAAGGCCTATCCGGAGCGCATCAAGGCACGCTACCAGCTGAGCGAGCTGCCGGAGACCGAGATCGAGCTGCTGGATCTCATTGCCCGTCAGCGCGGCTTCATGCGCAAGGGGGGGCTTGCGGATCTGCACAAGGCCTCGGAAATTCTGGTCAATGAATTCCGGTCCGGCATGCTGGGGCGGATCTCCCTGGAGACGCCAGAGATGGTGAGCGTCGAGATAGTGGAAGCCCAGGCCGAGGCCGAGCAGAAAGCCAGGGAGAAGGCGGAGCGGGAAGAGGAGCGCCAGGCCCGGGCTCGTCGCAAGTACGCCAAGAAGCGCCAGCGCTGACCGGCGTTGTGCACGATAGGTTGTGCTTGTTAGAAAGAAGAGGCGGCCCTGGGCCGCCTCTTCTGGTCATGGCGCTCTGGCGTGAGGGAGGCACAGAGTCGATATTCAACCGCCCGGTTCCCCTCATCATGACCAAGGTGTCGGCCAATCAAGGGGATGAGGCTCCCGTCAGGGGAGGGCCGTGCCGCGTTGCCATCACGGTGGGCAGCAAAACCTTGCGACCCGGCCTCAGTGCCGATTGACAAAGGCACAGGCGGTGGCATGATGCGCTCGCATTTTGCCTCTCCCCACGGTTCTATCCATGACCACATACTCCCGCCCGGTGCTGCTCCTGCTCTGTGGCCTGCTGTTGCTGACCCTGGCCATCGCGGTATTGAATACCCTGGTGCCGCTCTGGCTCGCCCATGAGCATCTGCCCACCTGGCAGGTTGGCATGGTCGGCTCCTCCTATTTCACCGGCAACCTGCTGGGAACCCTGCTGGCGGGCAGACTCATCGCCCGCTGCGGCTTCAATCGCAGTTACTACCTGGCCAGTGCGCTCTTTGCCGCAGGCTGCGTCGGGCTCGGCATTACCCTGGCGTTCTGGAGCTGGCTCGCCTGGCGATTCATCGCCGGGGTCGGCTGCGCCATGATCTGGGTGGTGGTGGAGAGCGCGCTGATGTGCAGCGGCAACGCCCGCAATCGAGGGCGCCTGCTGGCCGCCTACATGATGGTCTATTACGTGGGCACTGTGCTTGGGCAACTGCTGGTGAGCAAGGTGCCGACGTCGCTGATGGCGGTGCTGCCCTGGGTGACCGCCCTGGTGTTGACGGCCATGCTGCCGCTCTTGTTCACCCGCATCGCCAGTCCGTCAGGCAACCACCAGGCCAGGACTCCGGTCTGGCCGATGCTGCGCCTGCGTCAGGCGCGTCTGGGGGTGAACGGCTGCATCCTCTCCGGCATCGTGCTGGGGGTGCTTTATGGTCTGATGCCGCTCTATCTGAACCACCAGGGGGTGAGCGACGGGGCCATCGGCTACTGGATGGCGGTGATGGTGAGCGCCGGCATCCTGGGGCAATGGCCTGTGGGACGTCTGGCGGATCGTTTCGGGCGCCTGCCGGTGCTGCGGGTACAGGTGCTGGTGGTGATCCTGGGGGCCATGGCGATGCTCGGCAACGCGGCCATGGCACCGACGCTGTTCATTCTGGGGGCCGCGGGCTTCACGCTCTATCCGGTGGCCATGGCCTGGGCCTGCGAGAAGGTGGAGCAGCATCAACTGGTGGCCATGAACCAGGCGCTGCTGCTGAGCTACACCATCGGCAGCCTGCTCGGGCCGACCCTGACGGCGCTCTTGATGCAGCACTACTCGGATCATCTGCTGTTCATGGTGATTGCCGGGGTCTCCCTGGTCTATCTGCTGATGCTGCTGCGCAAGATGGGCGAGCACCCGACGCCGATGGCCCATGCCTGAGGGCAGACGGCGTCATCATCCCTGTGCACGGATATAGAAGAGGCGACCCAAGGGTCGCCTCTTTTTCGTCATGGGCCGGGTGGTGCCGCTCAACCAAACCGGTGTCTTGCTACTTCAAAGAGCGAGAGGTGCAGCGGGATCAACTGCTGCCAGTCTCGCCGGTAACCCCCTCCCGGTACGGCGGTGATGGGCAGCCCGTGGCGAAGCGCAGAGTCAAAGACCATGGCATCGCGCTGGCGCACGCCTGAGTCGCTCAGGGAGAGGTAGCCTAGCTCGTCGTCCCGGTGCACATCCACCCCGGCCTGATAGAGGATGAAGTCGGGGGCGTAGAGGCGATGAGCCAGGGCGAGGGCCTGGTTCAGGGTCTCGAGATAGGCGTCGTCCTCCATGCCGCTTGGCAGGGCGAAATCCAGGTGGGAGGCTGGCTTGTGGCGGGGGAAGTTGTGTTCCCCGTGCAGGGAGAGGGTGATGATGTCACGGCTGCCCGTGCACAGGGCGGCGCTGCCATCTCCCTGATGGACATCGAGATCCACGATCAGTACCCGCTCGCAGAGTCCCTCGTCCAGGCATGTTCGTGCCGCGATCACCAGATCGTTGAAGAGGCAGAAGCCGCTGCCAAATCCCCGGTGGGCGTGGTGGTAGCCGCCGGAGATCTGCAGTCCGCAGCCCTGCGCAAGGGCGTGGCGGCTGGCGGCCAGGGTGGCGCCGACCGAGTGCAGGGTACGTTCAATCAGCAGGGAAGACCACGGAAAGCCGAGCCGGCGAATGGCCCCTTCATCGAGGGTGCCGGCGAGGGCGGCCTGTACATAGGCCGCATCGTGCACCTTCTCTATCTGCTCACGGCTGGCAGGGGCGGCCTGTGCCAGCGGATAGTCGAGGGCGACGAGGCGTTCAAACAGCGCCTGGTACTTGGCCAGGGGGAAGCGGTGACGCTCGGGCAGCGTCAGGGCGGAGTAGTGGGGGTGATAGAAGATGCGCAGTGACATGAAGCATCGGCCATGAACGGGTATGAAAAAGGGGAGCCAGGCTCCCCTCGATGCAGGCGTGCGATGCGCCTTACTGCTGCTGGATCACCCAGATCTGGAAGGCTTTGCGGGTCTCCGCATCGGCCTTGTTGTACCAGCTCTGCAGCTGGGTCAGGGCTTCCGGGTTGCTCATGGCCTTGCTCGGGGCCACTTCCACCGGTGCGCTGGCGGCAGCCATCACGGCGGCGGTGGAGACGGAAACGGTCTTGGGCTGGTTGAAGGCCTTGCCCATCTTCAGCAGCTCCTGCTGATAGTCACGTGTCAGCTGGAAGCCACCCACGGTCGGCATGACGAACTGCTCGGATTTCAGGACCTGGCCGGTGGATTTGTCTTTCAGAACGACGTTCTGTTCCTTGACGAAACGCTTGGCTTCTTCTTCCTTGCGGGGCTTCTTGAAGTCGAGGAAGAGTTGCTGGTTGTCGGCGGCGGTGAAGTTGATCACCAGGGGCTCTGCGGTGACCAGCTTGGTTTCACTGCGGCTGGAGTAGTTGCCCTCGAAGGCGACCACGACCTGGTGCCTGCCGGGCTCCAGGGAGAAGACGGTGGCTTTGTCGAGCAGCTGGGGGTTGACGGGTTCGCCATCGAGCAGCTGGATGACATAGGGATTCGTAATTTCCAGTTGGCTAGCGGCCAGGGCGCTACCTGCCCACAACAGACCAGCCAGGGCCGGTACCAGAACAGTCAGTTTCATTTCATCTCCTTGAACAGTCAGGCAATTGCCCACTGAAAAATAGGGGGTCATTTTTACAGGTTTGCCCCACAGCGGCAATAGCCGTTTATGGCGCCTTCCGGTGTGCGCGGTGTGGATCCCGCTGCCCCGAGCCCTGCGGGCAGCGTGCTCTTCTATCTTCCTGCCCCCTCCTGACATGAGGGACAGGGGAGCACATGACGGGCGTCAGCCGTGTCACTCGATGCGTCGGGTGAAGGGGGGGAGGGCGTCCAGCAGCCCCTTGCCGTAGCGCTTGGTCAGCAGGCGCCGGTCCAGGATGGTGACCCGCCCCCGATCCGCCTCTTTTCGGATGAGGCGGCCACAGGCCTGGATGAGCTTGCGCGACGCTTCCGGCACCGTCAGTTGCAGGAAGGGGTTGCCACCGCGCTGCTCTATCCACTCGGCGGTCGCCTCTTCCACGGGGGAGTTGGGCACCGCGAAGGGGAGCTTGGTGATCACCAGGTTGGTGAGGTAGTGGCCAGGCAGATCCAGCCCTTCCGAGAAGCTGCCGGTGCCAAAGAGGATGCTGGCCTGGCCGCCGTCGCACTTCTGTTTGTGCAGGAGGAGCAGGGCGCTGCGGGACGCTTCCCCCTGTACCAGGAGCGACATCCCCTTGGCCCGCAGCCCCACCGCCACCTCGTTCATCTGGCGATAGGAGGAGAAGAGCACCAGGCTGGCCTCCTTGCCTGCCAGCAGGCGAGGCAGGGTATCGATCAACTCCTGGGTGAAGGCGGGGGCACTGGGCTCATGGGCCATCTTGGGCAGATAGAGTTCGGCCTTGTGGTAGTCGAAGGGGGAGCGCAGCCGCAGATAGCGGGTGCCGTCATGCTCCTTGAGCCCTACCTGGTGGCGAAAATAACTGAAGGAGGAGAGGGCGGTGAGGGTCGCCGACACCAGCACGGCCCCGAGACAGCGGGACCAGAGCCACTCCTCCAGCAGATACCCCACCTCGATGGGGGAGGCGTGCAACCAGATGTCCCCGTCCTCGCTTCTGGCCATCCAGCGGGCAAGGGGGGTCTTGCCGGTGGGAACATGGCGGCTCAGCATCTCCCAGAGGGCGCAGAAGCTCTCGAGCCGTTGCAGGTGAAAACCGCTCTCCGCCAGCAGAGGCTCGGCCTCCTTGCGACGGATTTCGCCATCCTTGAGCGCCTCGCCGATGGCCCCCTGCATTCTGTCCAGCGCCCGCAACGCCTTCTTGCTCGCCTCCTTGAGGTTTTCAGCCAGCATGGGCAGGGGATCCGGCAGCACCCCATCGGCGAATCTGTGGTGGGGCTCGCCGCCAAAGAGGTGATCATTGCTGGTGAGCCACTGCTCGAGGGCCTTGAGATCCGGCTGGAGAGAGGCCAGGGCATCCTGCAGTTTGAGCTGGGGGTCGAGGAGGCTCTCCTTGTTCAGCGTCCTGGCCAGCTTGCCAGCGCTTTGCACCAGCTTTTCCAGCCAGCGGCGGGATCCCTTGATACTGGCGCTGGCGGCGCCGTGACCCCGGGCGATGGTGGGCAGGTGATGGGCTTCGTCCAGCACATAGATGCACTCATCCGGCGGCGGCAATATGATGCCGCCCCCCATGGTGAGGTCGGAGAGCAGCAGGGCGTGGTTGACCACCAGCACGTCTGCCGCGTCCATGTCGTTGCGGGCGCGGTGGAAGGGGCAGTGCTGATGGTGGCTCAGGGCCTTGTTGCAGGTGTGGCGGTCGGCGGCGATGCGATCCCAGCACGGGTCCGGAATGGGTTTGGGCCAGTTGTCCCGATCCCCGTCCCACTTGCCTTCGGTGTAGGCCTGCCACAGCCCCTGGTAGCACGCTTTGTCAGCATCCGATGGCTTGTGTTTGCTCAATGCGCCGAAGTCGAGTTCGAAATTGGCCATCTCGCTGCCGTTTGCCGCCTGCTCCAGCAGGTGCTCGCAGCAGTAGCGCTGGCGCCCCTTGACCAGCATGAAACGAAACGGCAGCTCGCTGTGACGGTGATAAAAGGGAAGATCCTTGTGAATGAGCTGCTCCTGCAGGGCCACGGTGGCGGTGGAGATCACCAGCTTCTTCTGGGTCAGCCGTGCCACTGGTATGGCCCCCTGGGCATAGGAGAGGGACTTGCCGATGCCGGTGCCAGCCTCGGCCACCAGGATGCGGCGACTCCTGTCATATTCTCCCGTCAGGGTCTTGGCGATTTCGGCAACCAGGAAATTCTGCTCCTTGCGCGGCACAAAACCGGGTAAACCATCGGCAATCTGGCGATAGGTATTGCGGATGGTGGCTTTGAGGCGAGTCGATAGCATAAAGAAGGTGTGGCCGTGTCGGTGTAGATGGCAACAGGATACCCGCAACAGGCGGCCCGGGTCGAGGCAGGGGAGAAGCAGTCGGGTCAGCCCCGGCTTTGCACATATGTTATGAGGGAACAGGGGGTTGCAATAAACCACCAAAAAAGAGGGATTCAGGCAGAGAGTATCGCTGTAAACGTTTTCCCTGATGGGGAAAACATTGTGAGATTCAGCTCACAAATTTTTCCCTGTGACTATGGTTTTCATAAAAAGTTCCAAGTTTTTTCATTGCGGATTCGAAAACCCGGTGATAGTCTCGGCGCCATAGTGATGCAAAGAACATTGCTAACACAGGGAATAACAAGGACTTAGTGTTTAATTACAGTAGGCATTGGAAACTATGAAAAAGACAATTCTGGCTATTGCTATCCCGGCTCTGTTTGCATCCGCAGCTAACGCTGCCGTCATCTATGACAAAGACGGTACCACCTTCGACATCTACGGTCGTGTACATGCCCAGTACTTCGGCGAGTACGACTCCTACGATGCAGACGCAGATTCTTACTCCAAGAATGATGGTGAGCTGACCACCTATGCCCGTCTGGGCTGGTCCGGTAAAATGGCTCTGAATGACACCTGGTCTGGCGTTGCCAAAACTGAGTGGCAACTGGCCTCCGAAAACTCCTATGACAGCGACAAGCGTGAGCTGAAGGTTCGTCACATCTATGCTGGCTTCGATGGTTCCCAGTATGGCCAGTTCCTGTTTGGTCAGACAGAAACTGCTTTCTACAATGCAACCGTCGCCAAGACCGATATCTTCAACGACTACGGTGACATGGCCAACGTCTATGATGATCGTCAAGAAGGTCAGGCTATCTATAACGGTCAGTGGAACGGTTTTGGCCTGAAAGGTGGCTACATCACCAACAACGGCAGCTATGATGCGAACTACGCTGGCTGGTCTGGTGTTGAAGGTAAAATGGACCACGGCTACACCCTGGGCGCAACCTATGACTTCGACTTTGGTCTGGGTCTGGCCGCAGGTTACGAGTCCAAGAGCTTCGAAGATGCCTCCAGCCTCACCATCACTTCCGAAAACGGTACTTTCAGTCGCGCTGATCTGACCGACAAGAATGACTGGGCTGTTGCCGCAAGCTACACCTATCAGGGTTTCTACTTCGCTGCCCTGTATAACGAATCCACCTACAAGTTCGACGGCTTCAACGATGCCAAGGCGCGTGGCTACGAGCTGGCTGCTTCCTACAACGTAGACGCCTGGACCTTCCTGGCTGGCTACAACTTCGCTGAAGCGAAAGTGGAAGGTGTAACTTCTTACGAAGACACCGTAGATTTCACCTCCATGGGTGTTGAATACGCCTTCAACTCCAAGCTGAAAGCTTACACCGAATACAAAATCCAAGGCCTGAGTCAGCAAGATGACGAGTGGACTGTTGGTATGCAATACAACTTCTAATCAAGGCTCCCTCTCATAGGGAATCGTGAAAGAGTTGATGAAACGGCCAAGCTTGCTTGGCCGTTTTGTTTTATCTGCCTTTCACCTCTTTCGCTTCCTTTCGACGTCCGGTGCTGCGCCAGGTCACGTTGTCTCTTTTCCGCCCTTGGCTCCTTCGTCGTAAATCGCTAGATTATTCAATTCGTTGAAGGATGGTTTGCCGACAGGGAAGGATGTCTTTGATCGATTTCACCCACCCCGAGTGGCGCGCGCTGGCACAGCAGTTGCTGAGCGGCAGCCCCCAGGCTGTTCGCGGTCGTCAATGGCAGCCGCTCATCGGCATGCTTCGGGACAACCAGTTGCTGCTGGCCCTTGGCAATCACCACTATGAGCTCACCCCTGCCGGGCACCGCTATCTGACTCGGGAGCTGATGCTGGCGAAGATGGCCAGTGCCCCGCCGGAACCCGAGGAGTGGCTGCAATCCCACGGCTGGCAACTGGGGGAGAGGGTCAACGAGCGGGTGCTGGCGGCCCTGTATCGCAAGGGGGAGGGCCATTTCAGCCCCATCGAGCAGATCGACTTCGAAGACAAGGGGATCCGGCTTTGCACTGATCTGCCCCTTCGTCTGCGGGCCGCACGGCCGTTCAGCCTGTTTCTCAGCGGCGGCACCCTGCTGGATGCCGCCCCCTGGCTCCAGACCCTGGGGGAGGTGGCGCTGCCAGCCCGCACCCTGGCGCAGCTTGGCAAGATCCTCTGGGGAGAGGGGGAGATACAGCGGGTGATCACGACCGATGCCGTCGGCGCCTTCGCCGAGTTGCCACTGCCCGCCGACGCCCTGCTGGTCTGGTATCCCGCCGAGGATCCCGGCACGCTGGAGCCCCTGATCGCCGCTTTGCCGCCCCAGACCCTCTGGAGCCACCTCACTGCCCTGGATCCGGCCGGGGTCGACAGAGTACTGGCATTGGCCCAGCGGTTGGGGAGACCGGCGAGCTGGTGGCTGCCCCGGGATCTGGTGCCCATCAAGGCGGCTTACGGGGCTCCCCTGGGGGATGGTCGGCCCTGGGAGCCGAGCCGTATCCCCCGTGCGCTGCTGGGACAGTGCAATGATCTGGTGGAGTCGAATCGGGGTCTGTCGGTCGAGGTGTGTGCCCTGGCACCGGATTGGCACGGGATTGGTTGAGGCGGCACCGAGAAAGCGGTTTTCCCCTATGGAAGGCAGTGGTATAAAGAGCTGACGAAGCGCTCCCTGGACGGGCGCTTTTGTTTGCCAACCTACTTTGCCAGCCAACGAACTCAACGGACTACAGGGAATACCATGTTTGAAAAGGTTGTTGCCGCCCCAGCGGATCCGATCCTGGGCCTGACCGAAGCCTTCCGTGCCGACACTCGCAGCCACAAGATCAATCTGGGGGTCGGTATCTACAAGGATGAGACCGGTGCCACTCCTATCCTTCACTGCGTCAAGCAAGCCGAGCAGAAGCTCTTGACCGACGAGAAGACCAAGAACTACCTCGGTATCGAAGGCAATATCGAATACGGCCGCATCGTGCAGCAACTGCTGTTCGGCCGTGATGCCGCCCTGGTGACCAGCGGCCGCGCCAAGACGGCGCAGGCGCCGGGCGGTACCGGTGCCCTGCGCATCGCCGCCGAGTTCGTGGTACGCAACAATCTCGCCAAGACCATCTGGATCTCCGATCCCACCTGGGCGAACCACGTCAGCGTGTTCCAGGCGGCCGGTTTGACCGTCAAGTGGTACAAGTACTACGACGCCGCCACCAAGGGGCTCGACTTCGCCGCCATGCAGGCCTCCCTGTCTGACGCGCAGGCGGGGGATCTGGTGCTGCTGCACGGCTGCTGCCACAACCCGACCGGTATCGACCCCACCACCGAGCAGTGGCGTGCCCTGGCCAGGCAGAGTGCTGCCGCCGGCTGGCTGCCGCTCTTTGACTTCGCCTATCAGGGCTTTGCCCGGGGTATCGAAGAGGATGCCGAAGGCCTTCGCATCTTCGCCGAGTGCCACGACGAGCTGCTGGTGGCGAGCTCCTTCTCCAAGAACTTCGGCCTCTACAACGAGCGGGTCGGCGCCTTCACCCTGGTCTGCGCGACCAAGGCGGTGGCCGACGTCGCCTTCACCCAGGTGAAGACCGTCATTCGTGCCAACTACTCCAACCCGCCGTCACACGGCGCCGCCGTTGTCACCACCGTGGTGAGCGACCCGGCCCTCTATGCGGAGTGGGTGGAAGAAGTGGCCGCCATGCGGGTGCGCATTCGCGAGATGCGTGAGCTGCTGGTGGAGAAGCTGGCCGAGCGGGGGGTGAACCAGGATTTCAGTTTCATCCGCGAACAGAACGGCATGTTCTCCTTCTCCGGTCTCTCCAAGGATCAGGTGGAGCGCCTCAAGAGCGAATTCGCCATCTACATCGTCGGCTCCGGCCGGATCAGCGTGGCAGGCATCACCCGCGCCAACATTGATCCCCTCTGCGACGCCATCGCCAAGGTGTTGTAAGAGAGAAGCATCTGCGCCAAGCGCCTTGCTTCAGCCATAAAAAGCCCGCCGACACGGCGGGCTTTTTCATTTTCCGGCATCAGCGGCGCCGCTTGCTGCTCCCCAGCAGGGAGCCGAACACCCCGCGCATAAGCTGGCGTCCCACCTCGTTGCCGAGGGTGCGGGCCACGCTCTTGGCGGCGGTCTGCACCACCCCGTCATGCTGGCCACCACGGGGGCCGGTGCGACCGAACAGGATGCCATTCAAGGCATCCAGCAGACCGCCGCCCTGGTCGGTCTGTGGGGAAGCGGTCTCGTCATCGGCGGCGGGCGATGCCTCCTGAAGCCGCTCGAACGCGGACTCCCTGTCCTCCTGGGTGTCGTATCTGCCGTAGAGCAATGAGCCCTGAATAAGCGCCTGGCGCTCGGCCGCGCTCAGGGGGCCGATGCGGCTGGCCGGGGGCGCGATGAAGGCGCGCTCCACCACGCTGGGCCGCCCCTTCTCGTCGAGCAGGGAGATGAGCGCTTCCCCGACCCCCAGTTCAGTGATGGCTCCGGCGGCGTCGAAGGCAGGGTTGGCCCGCAGGGTGTTGGCGGCGATGCGTACCGCCTTCTGATCGCTCGGGGTGAAGGCGCGCAGGGCGTGCTGCACCCGGTTGCCAAGCTGCCCCAGCACGCTGTCGGGGATGTCGGCCGGACTCTGGGTCACGAAATAGACGCCCACCCCCTTGGAGCGGATGAGGCGCACCACCAGCTCAATTTTCTCCAGCAGTGCCCTGGGCGCATCCTTGAACAGCAGGTGGGCCTCGTCGAAGAAGAACACCAGCACGGGCTTTTCCGGATCCCCTATCTCGGGCAACTGTTCGAACAGCTCGGAGAGCAGCCAGAGCAGGAAGCAGGCATAGAGGCGGCTGGACTGGGTGAGCTTGCCGGCGGCCAGCACATTGATATGGCCGTGGCCTGCCCCGTCAGTCTGCATCAGATCCTGGATGTCCAGCATGGGCTCGCCGAAGAAGTGATTGCCGCCCGCGCTCTCCAGGGTGAGGAGGTTGCGCAGGATGGCGCCGATGGAGGCGGTCGACACATTGCCGTAGCGGGTGGTGAGGGTCTTGGCGTGCTCCCCCGCAAACTGCACCATGGCCCGCAGGTCTTTCAGATCGAGCAGCAGCAACCCCTCGTCGTCCGCCACCTTGAACACCAGCTCCAGCACCCCGCTCTGGGTGTCGTTGAGGCCGAGCAGGCGTGCAAGCAACAGAGGCCCCATGTCGGAGACGGTGGCCCGCACCGGGTGGCCCTCTTCGGCGAAGAGATCCCAGAACAGGGTGGGGCTGGCGGCAAAGTCGGGTGCCTGAAGGCCGAGCTGGGCCAGACGGGCATCCAGCTTGGCAGAGGGGGTGCCGGCGGCGCCCAGGCCGCTCAGATCCCCCTTCACGTCGGCAAGAAAGACCGGCACGCCGAGGCGGGAAAACCCCTCCGCCAGCACCTGCAGGGTGACTGTCTTGCCGGTGCCGGTGGCCCCGGTGATGAGGCCGTGGCGATTGGCCATGGCGGGGAGCAGGGAGAGGGGGTTGCCATTGGCATGGGCCAGCGTGAGCGGTTCGGCCATGGTGGGCTCCTTGTTTCGAATGGGGGTCGAAAAACAACGGGTTACAAGGAGTGTGGTGGCAGAGGCAGACGATGGCAAGGCACGCCGCCCGAGACAAGGACAGCGTGCTGGCAACCTAGCGGGGGCGGGTCAGCTTGCCCAGTTGCAACAGCAGCAGGGTGAGCAAGGCGCCGGCGGCAGCGCTCAGCACCGCCAGCAGCAGGCTGCCGAGCAGGAAGGGGGGCACCAGGATAGCCGCTTCCTGCTCCAGCCAGTGCAGGGACCAGGTGAGATGGAAGGGGGCTGGCGTCTCGTTCAGCACCAGGCAACCGGCCCGATAGGCGTAGAGGTACATGAAGGGGAGCGTCAGCGGGTTGTTGAACCAGACCGCCAAGAGGGCCAGCGGCAGGTTGAAGCTGAACGCCAGCACCAGGGCGACGGCCACCAGAGAGTGCATGGGCATGGGGACCCAGCTGGCGAACAGCCCGGCCGCCACGGCGCCACAGAGGGCCCGCGTTCCCCCTTGCCAGAGGGCGGGTGTCAGCAGTCGCTCGCCAAAGAGGGCGAACCACTTCTGTTGGCGCAGGGTATCGGGGTCAATCTTGAAGCGGGCCAACCAGCGGTTCAGCATGGGCGCGCCACCTTGCGTTTTTGCCACTGGCGCACCGTGCTCAGGCGCCAGCCCGCGCGAACCAGGACATAGCCGACGAGGGCGCTCAGCAGGGCAAGCACCAGGGAGCCCAGCAAGAGCGGCGGGGCCACCGTCTCGAACACCGACACCAGCCAGGCCCAGGTGAAGGTGATCTCGATGTGCTGGGAGGGTTGCCCCAGCAACTGGCAGCCCACCAGATAGGCGCCATAAAACAGCGGTGGCATGGTCAGGGGGTTGGAGAGCCAGACCAGGGCCACCGAGAGGGGCAGGTTGACCCGGCAGGCGATGGCGCCGCCAGCGGCCAGCAGCATCTGGCAGGGGAGGGGCACCCAGGCCATGAAGAGGCCGACCGCACAGGCACCGGCGGCGGAGCGCCGGTTGAGATGCCAGAGGTTGGCATCCAGCAGCAGCTTGCCAAAGAGTCGCAAGTGCTTGTGTTCCTTGAGGGTCGCCGGGTCGGGTAGCCAGCGCTGTATGATTCGTTTGGGCATGTTCTGAACCTTGCTAAATACTTGCTCCATGGATCTGCGTCTGTTGTCGTTTGCCCTGGGGGCAAGCTCCTCACTGCTTTGGCCATGGCTGCCTTCATGGGAATGGGGTGGCCTGATGCTGCTGCTCGCGCTCCCCCTCGCCGGTGGTCGTTGCTGGCGGCTGCTGTTTCTGCTGCTCGGCATCCTCTGGATGCAGGTGAATTTGCACTACCGGCTTGCCTGGCTGGATCAGCTTGGCAAAAAAACGAGCCACATCATAACCGCACACGTGCAAAGTACGGAGTCTTCGGGAGAGAAAGAGGGGGATAAATTTGCGCGCCTGCTGCTGCGCCTCGACACCCTGGACGATCGCCCCCTCATCGTGCCACCCCTGGTGCGGGTCAATGCCTATCAGGTGTTGCCGCCGTTGCCTGCCGGCAGCCGCGTCACCCTGGTGACCTCTCTCAAGCCGGCCCATGGCCTGGCCAACGAAGCGGGGATGGATGGGCGGCGCCTGCTCCTTGGCAAGGGGATCACCGCCACCGGCAACCTGCGCCGGGTCATCGCCCTGGATGCCGTGCCCCCGGGTGTGCGCGATCGCTGGCTGGCGGCGGCGAGTCGCGCCTGGGAGGGGATGGCGCAGGCCCCCCTGCTGGCGGCCCTCACCTTCGGGGAACAGGGAGGGATCACGGATGCCCAGTGGGAACTCTTTCGCGGCAGCGGCCTGACCCACATCATCGCCATCTCGGGCCAGCATATTGCTCTGGTAGCGGTGCTCGGCTGGTGGCTCGGGCGGCTGTTCGGGCTGCGCGGGGCTATCTGCGTGTCACTCCTGTTCGCGGCCACCTACAGCTGGCTGGCGGGGTTTGCGGTGGCCACCGAGCGTGCCCTCATCATGGTGCTGGTGTGGAGCCTGCTGCGCTGGCTAAAGCGGGACTGGCCGAGCCACCGGATCTGGCTGTGGGCCTTTGTGGTGCTGACATTGTGGGACCCTTTCGCCCTCTATTCGGCGGGGTTCTGGCTCTCTTTTCTGGCGGTGGCCCTGCTGTTGCTGGCGAGCCTGTTGCACGATCGCCCCGGCCTGGTGCGGCTGCAACTTCTGCTGCTGCTCGGATTGCTGCCCCTGCAACTGCTGCTGTTCGAGGGGATGGCGCCCCTGGCGTTTCTGCTCAATCTGCTGGCACTGCCGCTGTTCTGCCTTGTCATCATTCCCCTGGCGCTCATCGGCGTGCTGGTGGCGCCCCTCTCCACGTTGCTGGCCCACGGCCTGCTCTGGGTCTCCGCCTTCGGCCTGGAGTGGGTGCTGTGGGGGCTCACGCAGCTGGCGGATCGCCTGCAGCTCTGGTGGCCGGTGCCCGGTTGGCTGATGCCCGCCAGCGCCCTGCTGATCCTGCTGTGGACGGGATGGCACCTGCCGGGAGGGCGCGCCCTGGGGGGGCCAGTGGCGGCGGCCATGCTGCTCGCCCTCTGGCCTGCTCCCGCTTCCTGGCAGGTGAGGGTGCTGGACGTGGGGCAGGGGCTCTCGGTGCTCGTCACCCGGGGGGAGCGGGCCATCCTGTTTGATACCGGGGATCGCTACCCCGGGGGCTACAACATGGCGGATGCGGCCATCCTGCCCCTGCTCAACCGGCTCGGCATCCGGGTGATCGACACCCTGATCATCAGCCACAGAGACAGGGATCACGCGGGCAACCGGCAGGCTCTGCTGCAGAGCATGGCGGTACGCCGGGAGCTCTCCTCCTTCCCCTTTACACCGGCTACCCAGGCCTGCCGCCGAGGTCAGCAGTGGCACTGGCAGGGGCTGGATGTGCGGGTGCTCTGGCCCCTGGCAGCCGGGGCAGGGCGCAACAACGACAGTTGCGTGGTGCAGCTGGACGACGGGCGCCATCGGCTGCTGCTGAGCGGCGACATCGAGCAGCAGGCGGAGCGCCGCCTGCTGGCGCAGGCGCTGGAGGAGGGGGAGGGCGCGGGGCTGGCCAGCACCCTGCTGGTGAGCCCGCATCATGGCAGTCGCACCTCCTCCACGGCCCCCTTCGTGGCGGCGGTGAAACCTGACTTCGTGGTGCAC
Source organism: Aeromonas sp. QDB14 (assembly GCF_027707845.1). NCBI lineage: Bacteria > Pseudomonadati > Pseudomonadota > Gammaproteobacteria > Aeromonadales > Aeromonadaceae > Aeromonas > Aeromonas sp. QDB14. The sequence continues at coordinate 96,372 of NZ_JAPCJD010000001.1, forward strand.
AGCGCAGGCTTCATGAACCAGTGGGGCTTTCCCCGCCCCGAGGTGGTGGCGCGATACCAGGGGGCGCGGCAGTGGGTCACGGGGGAGGCGGGCGCCATCCTGATCGAGCCGGGGGACGCGGGGCTCAGGATCCGGGCCGAGCGGGAGCAGGGGCCCTGGTACAGGCGTGGCGGCCCCTGGTGGCAGCCGCAGGTATGGGGAAGGGAGTGAGGATCCGGTGAGCCAGCCCGGCAAGGGGCGGCCTTCATTTGTGACCCGGGTTGTAGCCATCGCGCCAGCGGCGCTTGGTGTAGCTCCAAGGTTTGGCTAGAATAGCCCGTCATTTCCCTTATTAACGGCTATTCATGCAACAAGAAACCTCACAAGAGAGCTGGACCGTCTTCAAGCGCCTGCTCGGTTATGTCCGGGATCGCAAGCTGGGTCTGGTGGGCGGCATCATTGGCATGCTGGGTTACGCGGCCGTGGATACCACCTTCGTCTACTCCATCAAACCGCTTATCGATCAGGGGCTCAACGGCAACGACAGCAGCGTGCTCAAGTGGATGCCCTTCTTCGTCCTCGGCATCGTGGCTCTGCGCGGCTGCGCCGCCTTCCTCTCCAACTACTGCATGGCCTGGGTCGGCAACCACGTGGTGATGCGCCTGCAGCAGCAGGTGTTCAGCCACCTGATGGCCATGCCCATGAGCTTCTTCGACCGCCAGAACACCGGCAACCTGCTCTCCAAGGTGACCTATGACGCCGGTCAGGTGTCGTCCGCCGCGAGCTCGACCTTGGTCTCCCTGGTGCGGGAAGGGGCCACTGTCATCGGCCTGCTGGGCCTGATGTTCTGGCACTCCTGGCAGTTGTCGGTGATCTTCCTGGTGGTGGGGCCCCTGGTCGGGATCCTCATCAGCATCATCAGCCGACGTTTTCGCAAGATAAGCCGCCACATCCAGCAGGCGGTGGGTGACATCACCACCTCCACCGAGCAGATGCTCAAGGGGCACAAAGAGGTGCTGATGTTCGGGGGTCAGGAGGTGGAGGACAAGCGCTTCTACCAGGTGAGCAACCGGATGCGCCAGCAGACCATGAAGATGGTCGCCGCCGACGCCATCGGCAGCCCCATCGTCCAGATGGTGGCCTCCGTGGCTCTTGCGGTCTTCCTCTATGTCGCCACCATCGACAGCGTCAAGGCGACCCTGACTGCGGGCACCTTCACCGTCATGGTCACCTCCATGATGATGCTGCTCAAGCCGCTGAAAAGCCTGACCGACGTGAACAACCAGTTCCAGCGCGGCATCACCGCCTGCCAGAGCCTGTTCGGTCTGCTGGACTCCACCCCGGAGCAGGACACCGGCACCCGCACCCTGGAACGTGCCCGAGGTGAAATCGAGTTTCGCAACGTCACCTTCACCTACCCGACCAAGGAGACACCAGCGCTGCGCAACATCAGCTTCAAGGTGGAGGCAGGCAAATCGGTGGCCCTGGTGGGGCGTTCCGGTTCCGGCAAGAGCACCATCGCGAGCCTCCTGACCCGCTTCTATGACATCGAAGAGGGGGAAATTCTGCTGGATGGCGTCAACATCCGCGAATACCGCCTGAGCGAGCTGCGCAAGCAGTACGCCCTGGTCTCCCAGCACGTGCATCTGTTCAACGACTCCGTGGCCAACAACATCGCCTACGCGGCGGAAGAGAAGTACAGCCGCGACGAGATCAAGCAGGCGGCCCGCATCGCCCATGCGGACGACTTCGTCAGCAAGATGCCGGAAGGCTATGACACCGTCATCGGAGAGAACGGCGCCTCCCTCTCCGGCGGCCAGCGCCAGCGCATCGCCATCGCCCGCGCCCTGCTGCGGGACTCCCCGGTGCTGCTGCTGGACGAAGCCACCTCGGCCCTGGACACCGAGTCCGAGCGCCACATCCAGGCGGCCATCGACGAGCTGTGCAAGGCGCGCACTTCCCTCGTGATCGCCCACCGCCTCTCCACCATCGAGAAGGCGGACGAGATCCTGGTGATCGACGAAGGACACATCGTCGAGCGCGGCAACCACCAAACCCTGATGGACATGCATGGTACTTATGCCCAGCTGCGGGCCATTCAGTTTGGTAATACAGCCACGGGTAACAAGGGCTGATGCTGGCCAGACTCTGGTACGGGAACAGCCTCTGGCGCTGGGGGCTGGCCCCCTTCGCCCTGCTGTTTGCCCTCATCAGCGGCGTCCGCCGTCTGGGGTATCGCCGGGGCTGGTTCAGCGCCTATCGGGCCACCCTGCCGGTGGTGGTGGTGGGCAATCTCTCGGTGGGGGGCAACGGCAAGACCCCGGTGGTGGTCTGGCTGGTGGAACAACTCCAGGCCCGGGGCTGGCGCCCGGGCGTGGTGAGCCGCGGCTATGGCGGCAAGGCGCCCCATTACCCCTATCGACTGGATGAGAGCAGTACCCCGGCCGAGGCCGGGGATGAGCCCGTGCTCATCGCCAGACGCTGCGGCTGCCCCGTGGCGGTGGCCCCCAGACGGGCCGATGCTGTGCGGTTGCTGGAGCAAAGCGGTGAGGTGGACATCATCGTCACCGACGACGGCCTGCAGCACTATGCCCTGGCCCGTGACATCGAACTGGTGGTGGTGGACGGTGCGCGCCGCTTTGGCAATGGCTGTCTGCTGCCCATGGGGCCGCTGCGCGAGCCCACGACCCGCCTCAAGCGGGTGGACGCCATCATCTGCAACGGCGGCGAACCCGCCCGTGGCGAATACGCCATGCGCCTGGTGCCGGATACCCTGCGCCGGGTGTGCGATGATGCGCCTCTCACGGCCCCCCTCTCGGGGCCGGTGGATGCCCTGGCAGGCATCGGCCATCCCCCCCGTTTCTTCGCCACCCTGACCGCCCTTGGTTACGAGCTGGTGCAGAGTGTCGGCTACGGGGATCACCAGGCGTTCGACGCCGCCGAGCTGCTGGCCCGCTTCGGCCAGCGCCCCTTGCTGATGACCGAGAAGGATGCGGTCAAGTGCCGCCCCTTCGCCCCGGACAACTGGTGGTATCTGCCGGTCAGCGCCGAGCTGCCCGATGCCCTGGGGGAGGCGCTGCTGCGCACCCTGGGCCCGCAGCCCGGAAGAGGGAACGGGCACCAGGCGCCCTGACGGGGTGCTACCGGATTGGAACAGACGGCCAGCGCCCGGACTCGGGGGCTGGCCCTGCACATTGACATGCCAGGCAAGATCGCCTGTGGGAAATCGTTAAAGGAGTTTCGTTGTGGCACTGGATATTAAATTGCTCGACATCATCGCCTGCCCGGTCTGCAAGGGGAAACTGCACTATCAAGCGCACGCCGAGGGCCCTCAGGAGCTCATCTGCCGTTTCGACAGACTGGCCTATCCCCTGGAGGAGGGGATCCCGGTGCTGCTGGAGAACCGGGCCCGTCACCTGGCGCTGGAAGAGCTGAAGCCATGAGTTTCGTCGTCGTCATTCCTGCCCGTTACGCCTCCACCCGGCTGCCGGGCAAGCCGCTGGCCGACATTCACGGCAAGCCCATGGTGCAGCACGTGGTGGAGAAGGCCCTGCAATCGGGTGCCGATCGGGTGATCGTCGCCACCGATGACGAGCGGGTGCAGCAGGTCCTGGCCCCCTTTGCCGCCGCTGCCGGGTTCGAGGTGTGCATGACCTCACCGGATCACCAGTCCGGCACCGAGCGTCTGGCCGAGGTGTGCCGTCACTACGGCTTTGCCGCCGATACCATCATCGTCAACGTGCAGGGGGACGAGCCCCTCATTCCCCCCGTCATTATCCGCCAGGTGGCGGACAACCTGGCCGCGGCCAGCGCGCCCATGGCGACGCTGTCGGTGCCGATCAGGGATGCCGAAGAGGCGTTCAATCCCAATGCCGTCAAGGTGGTGACCGACCGGGAGGGGTATGCCCTCTATTTCAGTCGCGCCAGCATCCCCTGGGATCGGGACCGCTTTGCCCAGAGCCGAGAGAAGATTGGCGATCACTACCAACGCCACATCGGCATCTACGCCTATCGCGCCGGCTTCATCCAGCGTTACGTGGACTGGGCACCGAGCGTGCTCGAGCAGGTCGAAGCCCTGGAGCAGCTGCGGGTGCTCTGGTACGGGGAGAAGATCCACGTGGCCCAGGCGCTGCAAGCCCCGCCGGTGGGGGTGGACACCCAGGCCGATCTCGACAAGGTGCGAGCACTGCTGGCCGGTTGAGGCTGGCGGAACGGCTTTGATGCAATACGGCGCCCCAGGGCGCCGTTTTTTAATTGATTCTTTGTATAATAATTTGATTTAAAACGGATTTTACGAGCAATTTCAAACTTTTCCCGCCCATGGTTTGCCAAATCATCGAGTTTGGTTATGATGCAAGACGCCGTGTTAACCCTAACTGGCATATAACGAGATAAAAAACGGGGTGTTTGGGTGATTAATGTATTCCTGGTCGATGATCATGAGTTGGTGCGTACAGGGATAAGACGCATTTTGGAAGACGTCCGCGGGATCAAGGTGGTGGGCGAGGCGCAGAGCGGGGAAACCGCGGTGGCCTTCTGTCGGCAACATCACCCCGATGTGATCCTGATGGACATGAACATGCCGGGCATCGGCGGTCTGGAAGCGACCCGCAAGATCCTGCGGATCCGCCCCGATGTACGCATCATAGTGCTGACCATTCATTCAGAAAATCCGTTCCCCACCAAGGTGATGCAGGCGGGCGCCGCCGGGTACCTCACCAAGGGGGCCGCGCCGGACGAGATGATCCACGCCATTCGCCTGGTCCACTCCGGTCAGCGTTACATCTCCCCGGAGATCGCCCAGCAGATGGCCCTGAGCCAGTTCGCCTCCGCCGACGAGAACCCCTTCAAGTCCCTCTCCGAGCGGGAGCTGCAGATCATGATGATGATCACCAAGGGGCAGAAGGTGACCGACATCTCCGAGCAGCTCAACCTGAGCCCGAAGACGGTCAACAGCTACCGCTACCGCCTGTTCAGCAAGCTGGGGATCAACGGTGACGTGGAGCTGACCCATCTGGCCATTCGTTATGGCATGCTGGATGCCGATACCCTGTAACGGGGGCGTGTGGACACCAAAGGCGGCACCGGCCGCCTTTTGCTTTTTGCAGGCTGTGGGCAGTATGCTCTCCCCGTCTTTTTGCATTCATCCGTTGAGTCGAGTTGCCGATGACCCTCTCTCCCGAGCCCCATTTTGACAGCAAGGCGTTTCTGAGCGCCGTCACCCACCAGAGCGGTGTCTACCGCATGTACGACAGCGGCGGCACCGTCATCTACGTGGGCAAGGCCAAGGATCTCAAGAAACGGCTCGCCTCCTACTTTCGGGCCAACGTCGACAGCATCAAGACCCGCACCCTGGTGCGCCAGATTGCCGATGTGCAGGTAACGGTCACGCACACCGAGACCGAGGCGCTGATCCTCGAGCACAACCTCATCAAGCAGTACCAGCCCCGCTACAACGTGCTGCTGCGGGATGACAAGTCCTACCCCTGGATCATCATCACCGACCATCGGCACCCGCGCATCGGCGTCCATCGCGGCGTCCGCAAGGTGAAGGGGGAGTATTTCGGCCCTTACCCCTCCGGCGGCGCGGTACGCGAGAGCCTGCACCTGATGCAGAAGATCTTCCCGGTGCGCCAGTGCGAGGATGCGGTCTATGCCAACCGTACCCGCCCCTGCCTGCTCTACCAGCTCAAGCGCTGCGCCGGCCCCTGCGTGGCGGGGCTGGTGAGCGAGGCCGAGTATGCCCAGCAGGTGGCGCTGGCCAAGCTGTTCCTCGCGGGCAAGAACCAGCAGGTGATCGGCGAACTGGTGGGCAAGATGGAGTCCGCCAGCGGCGATCTGCGCTTCGAGGAGGCGGCCCGCTACCGGGATCAGATCCAGGCCCTGCGCCGGGTCACCGAGCAGCAGTCTGTGAGCGGCAACGTGCTGGACGAGCTCGACGTGGTGGGGGTGGCCTTCGAGCAGGGGACCGCCTGCATCCACGTGCTCTTCATCCGCCAGGGCAAGGTGCTGGGATCGCGCAGCTACTTCCCGAAAGTGCCGGCCGATACCCAGCTTGACGAGGTGGTGCAATCCTTCCTGCTGCAGTTCTATCTGTCGGGGCAGGGGGGACGGCAGATCCCGAGCGAGGTACTGCTGGACGTGGCGCTGGAGGATGAGAGCGTCATCGCCGACACCCTGAGCCAGACCGCCGGCTACAAGGTGCGGGTGGTGAGCCGGACGCGCAGCGAACGGGCCCGCTTCATCAAGCTTGCCTCCATCAACGCCCAGACTGCGCTGCGCTCGCGCCTCGCCCACAAGAGCACCATCACCGCCCGTTACGATCAGCTGGAGGAGCTGCTGGAGCTCGAAAGCCCCATCGCCCGCATGGAGTGCTTCGATATCTCCCACACCATGGGGGAGCGCACTGTGGCCTCCTGCGTGGTGTTCAACCGGGAGGGGCCGCTCTCCTCGGAATACCGCCGCTTCAACATCGACGGTATCACCGGCGGGGATGACTATGCCGCCATGGAGCAGGCGCTGGAGCGTCGCTTTGGCAAGCAGCAGGAGCCGGACAAGGTGCCGGATGTGCTGTTCATCGACGGCGGTCTCGGCCAGTTGCGCCGCGCGGAGGAGATCCTGGCGCGCCAGCTGGAGTTTCTCGGCGGCAAATATCCGCTGCTGGTGGGCATCGCCAAGGGGGTGACGCGCAAGGCGGGGCTGGAGACCCTGATCCTGGGGGACAGCCACGAAGAGCTGCACCTGCCGGCAGATATGCCCGCCTTGCACCTCATCCAGCACATTCGCGACGAATCCCACCGCTTTGCCATCACGGGCCACCGGGCCAGGCGGGCAAAGGCCCGCACTACCAGTACCCTGGAAGAGATTCCCGGGGTGGGGCCGAAACGGCGGCAGGCGCTGCTCAAATACCTGGGTGGCTTGCAGGAGGTGAAAAAAGCCGGGGTGGACGAGCTCGCCAAGGTGCCCGGCATCAGCCAGGAGCTGGCCCAGTCCATTCACGACGCATTGCACTCGCTCTAGCGCTGCCTTTGGTGTGAAGGAGGTCACGCCAGGGGGCATCAGGGCGTGCTGCCTGCGCACAAGAGCCGTGACGCAGGGGGCTCCCAAATGCCATAATGACCGGCATCCTGAGGTTATTGATGGATTAATGGACCAAGGCGGGCGCCAGTTCGGTTGCATCCGCGATCGGCTTGGGGCTACCATGTAGCGGCATACAAGAAGTGGCTGAAAATAATGACAAATATTCCTAACCTGCTGACGTTCTTTCGGATTTTGCTCATACCCGTCTTCGTCATCCTGTTCTACCTTCCCTATCAGTGGTCCTACATGGCGGCGGCCATCGTCTTTATCCTGGCGGCCGCAACCGACTGGTTTGACGGCTATCTTGCCCGCAAGCTGAACCAGTCCACCGCCTTTGGCGCCTTCCTCGATCCGGTAGCCGACAAGATCATGGTGGCGGCGGCCCTGGTGGTCATCGTCGAGCACTACAACACCGTCTGGGTCACCATCCCCGCCATGACCATGATTGGCCGGGAGATCATCATCTCCGCCCTGCGTGAATGGATGGCCGAGCTTGGCAAGCGCTCCTCGGTGGCGGTCAGCTGGATTGGCAAATGGAAGACCATGATCCAGATGGTGTCGCTCACCGGCCTCATCTGGCAGTACGACATCTGGATGGTGTGGCTCGCCTATGTGCTGCTCTACGTGGCCACCGTGCTCACCTTCTGGTCCATGTTCCAGTACATGAAGGCTGCCTGGGGCGATCTCAGCTACCACTCCCGGTTCTAGTCCCGACGGGAAGATGGCCGTTTCTCTGCCACTGGCGCCGAGAAACGGCCATGAGCGCCAAAAGTGTGGGACAAGGGTAAAAAACACCCGAACGATCAGCGTATTAAATGTTTTTGGTTGACTGGGCGGGGAACATCGCTAGAATGCGTTCTCACAGTCAGGCAGTCAGCCAGACCGATGCGGGAATAGCTCAGTTGGTAGAGCACGACCTTGCCAAGGTCGGGGTCGCGAGTTCGAGTCTCGTTTCCCGCTCCAAATTCAGACAATAGAGAGCTCCTCTCTTTTGCATGGCGCGTTAGCAAAGCGGTTATGCAGCGGATTGCAAATCCGTTTAGTCCGGTTCGACTCCGGAACGTGCCTCCATATTGACAAGCCCGCCACGCGAGCTTGATACCGATTGCGGTGCCCGAGTGGTGAAATCGGTAGACACAAGGGATTTAAAATCCCTCGACGTTCGCGTCGTGCCGGTTCGATTCCGGCCTCGGGCACCATTAAAATTGAAGAAAAAAGCCTTACAGATTAAACAGATACGACGCTTCATTGCGTCGTTTTTGTTTCTGCTCCCCAGCGTTTCCCCTCTCTCACTTTTCCTTTCTTGTCCATTTCTTGTCTAAGCGACTTACTACTTCCTGCTACTCGTTGCGAACAACCTGCTCAGTCTTCCAACATAGCCAAGGACGTTTGGTAGGCTACTGCTCCGGACTTTTCCGGGGTCTGTCTCTGGTACTAAGGCAAGCGTGGCGTGCTGTTACGTCTTGACCGCGCACTTCCCAAACCCGCATTGAATCCCCTTTGAAACAGATATTAATCCCATGATCTAACCCATCATCGGAGGTATCTATGCAGACCAAATTTCGCTTTACCAATGCAGCCATCAAGGCTTTGCCCGCACAACAACGAGAGGCTGGCGCTACTGAACTGGAGTTCTCCGATACAGAGGTCATCGGCTTAAAACTCTTGTCAGGAAAAAGCCAAGGCAGTAAGCGTTTCCTACTGCGCTATACCCTCCAGGGCAAGAAGCGCAGCATTGCTTTGGGACGATTCGGCGATATCGATGTGATCCAAGCCAGGACCATTGCCCGCAAGTACAAGGCGATGTTGGCAGAAGGCATCGACCCGGTAGCAGAGCGGGATAGCTACAAAACTGAGCCCACCCTTTCGGAGTTCTTCTGGCAGACCTTTTTGCCGCACCTCAAGACCATCGGCAAACGATCGATCAACAGCGACATTCAGCGGTTCAAACACAACATAGAACCACGCTTTGGTGCCATGCGTTACCGGCAACTCAAGGCGATGGATGTCCTGCAGTTGCAATCGGAGATGGTTCACCCCAACAACCCTCAGCAGACCGCCTACGCACCGAGTACCGCCAACCGGGTGCTGGCCCAGTTAAAGACCATGGGCAGCTATGCGGTGCGCTGGGGCATTCTGGAGACTAATGAGGCGGCCAAGATCAAGCTGTTGAAGGAGGACAATGCCAGGACGCGTTTCCTATCGATTGAAGAGATGAAACGGGTCATTGAGGTGGCATTGCAGGATCGCAATCAAGCTGCAGGCAGCTTCATCGCGATGCTCTATCTGACGGGGGCAAGAAAATCAGAGGTGTTACTCGCTAAATGGGAACATGTGAACTGGGAGGATAAGACGCTGTTCGTACCCCTGACCAAGAATGGCAAGAGCCGGATCATTTACCTGAGCACATTGGCTATCGATATTCTGGAGAAGCTCCCCAGAATAGCCGGTAATCCCTATGTGTTCGCGAGCCAGCATATTCGCTGTCAGGGCAAACCCATCGGTGAACCAAGGTGCGCCTATGAACGGGTGTTGCAGAAAGCCGGTATCGAAGACCGCGATGAGGTCTGCTTCCATACAGCTCGCCATTCGGTCGCCAGTGCCTTGGTCTCTTCCGGGCAATACAGCCTGTATGACGTCAAGGCACAACTAGCCCACGCCAGCATTCAATCCTCCCAGCGGTATGCAAAGCTGACCTCTGAGCGCAGTCGCAATATCAGCGAAGGTCTCTCGTCTATGATCCAGGCGGAGTGACCGAAAAGGTATTGTTTATAAACAGATATTAATAACCAGACAGCGCTGTCACATCGGCTGTTGGTCCACATGTCACAGTTCCCAGGCCCTTAAGTTCATCTGAGCTTAAGGGCCTTTTAGTTGGAGAGAAACACGATGAAAACTTGTATGGAATGGCCGGAGGAGACATTGCTCGCGGCCTACCCGGACATTTACTCACTGGTCATGGAGCAAATTATCGAGCCCTTTTCATCAGTAGAGGAGGCGAGGGCATTCTGGGACACGACCGGTTGTAGTCTGGTCATTATCGAGATGACGGACTCGGTGAATGAGTTCCAGGCCATGCCACAGCATACCCAGAATCAGGTGATGTTCGGTTTGCGTTACCCGGAGCAAGAATTCGCCATATCCGAAGACTGGCGCCTGCTGCTGGCCATTCTCAACGATGAGGGGGCGGGAATTTACCTGCTGATCCACTCAAATGCACCGCTGCTTCCCACCCTGGAGGTGATGCACCATGAGTAATCCCAGCCATAGCGACATCATGCGCAAGTTAAAAGAGATCAAGGGGATTAAGGAGCTGCTGGAGAAGGCCGTGCTCTTGTATGTCCTGCTCACGGATGGCGATCTGCCGGTCTGGTGCTATGCGCTCATCATCGGTGCGCTGGCTTATCTGGTAAACCCGTTCGACGTGGTACCAGACCCCATTCCATTTGCCGGTTATCTGGATGACTTATCAGTCATCACCTCGGCATTAGCCGCATTACCGGTTAAGTCACATCACCGTCAATCTGCCAAGGATCGGATGAGATCACTGTGACAGTGATGGAGTCGGTCCTATCGCGCTATCGCGTTTTCTATGACCCTTTATCTATGACCCATCTACCGATGAACTGGAGATCGCAATCTCCGGTTATCTAACGACGTTGTAAGGAAACTATCATGGCAAGACCCCGTAAACACCGCGTTGAAGAGACCCCTAAACCCGCCAGCACCACGCCAGCCGACGAGAGCCCTCTCACATCTGGAGCAAGCGGCTGCGCCGAGCCTCTCTCGCCAGCCCTTGCGGCTGACGCCGACAAGGCCAGGCCTGGACCCGGCGACACCGCAGACTCCGTGCCCGGCGGTCCTGCCCCCATACACGCCTTGCTCAACCATACCGCCGAGAAACTCAGTGCCCGATCAGAAGGGCTGATTTTCTATGCCATCGGTCGTCATGAAGAGAGTGGCGAGCTGTTCCTGAAAATTACAGGCAATCAGGGTGGGGGTCTGCATAGCAAGGAGTGGATTGCGCTGTCGGCGATTGACGATGTGTTGCGCTCCTTGCCCGCAGACAAGCCGTTTAAATCCAGCGTCATGAAGCGACTGTTTAATGGTGGCAGCGCCAATAACGCCGGATTCTTATCAGCCATTCTGCGTTCGGATGGTCTGAAGTTGATCCAGAAGGCAGACGGCAATCCGATGCTGCACGAACTGGTGCCTGATTACCTTGAGCGCTTGGGTTCGCTAACCAATGAGCTCTGTACCGTAACTTCTACCATCGAATAACCCCTGCATAGTGCTCACCTGCCCAAGGGTGAGCCCCCCCAAACAACCAATCTGAGGTGATTATGACGATCCCATTTGCGGGCGATTTTGCCCTGCCTGTCAGTCAGGCATTGATGAGTATTCTGGATCAGGAACTGGTTAGATCTGGAATGGTGCTGAAGGGAAAATCCAGTCTGGTCTTCAACTTCCGAGACCCGGATTACGGCCCGGTTCGTGGTGGGTTCCATCCGGTAGAAATACGGCTGCTAAAGCGTAAAGACCAGTGGCAGTTCGATTACGTGACGGACTTTAGCTATCAGGGGCCGGAGGATATGGCGGAGCTGGTCAAAGAGATCGACTTCAACTTTTTGAGCGAAGAATACTACCTGCTCCGTTACGGCCAGATGGGACCCGCGTCGGCCAGGGAGCTCTATACGATGTGGGAGTCGAACTTCGTCAGTTACTACCAGATGGGCGTGTTTACCGTCTCAGTGGCTGCGTAACCGTCGCACCGGACAGGAGAGGAACAGGAATCAGCGGCGGTTTGGTTCTGGCAGCGGTGCTGCTGTGTTTACCTTTCCATGCGGGGCAAAGAGCCATGGACTAACCCAACACGAAACCGGTCAGCGGCTCAGTAGGTTAGTCCATCCTTCGGCTGCTTCAGGTGTCTCTCTCAGCCACCATCCCCAAAACAAGTATCCCCCGGCCTGTGGCTGGGAGGCTTGTTTTTTTGTCATCGGCGGGGAGGGAGAAAGACAGATATGTGTGTATCCCCAATAGCGTTATTCCACCAAGCCTGATTTACATTAATTATCAGTTAGTTATGTGGTCATCATCTTATGCAACAGGGGGCGGCTGCGCAGTCAGTCCCAAAGCGTCTCTGTCCATTGAACGTCGACAACAAAGAAAGTTCGAGCATCTTCTCATTGTGTGATGGCCGCAAATGTCCATCAGCTCAATGAGGTGATAAGGTAGGACTCCCTCGCATCATGAGTTAGTGTTTGTCACAACCTGAGGTCTGAGCAATCTGGTAGCGACAGCCAGGATGGCAGCGTTGATTGCCACATTAGAGCAACGAGATCGTGCATTGCATTGCATTGCATTGCATTGCATAAGTATGAAGCGTGTTTGGGGCGCTCATACTATATGGCATCCGCCAACGTAAATACGTGTGGCACTGCTCGGTATCTGGCTACTGGAGACCACAGAATTGCCATAGTCTGTTTCGAACGGATAACAAGAGCGGTCCATAGACTGAGGTTTGCATTGTCCATAAGGCTAAGGGTCATTTGGAGTTGTTGATGGATTGGGAAGACCTGCTGCATAGCCTGAGGGACTTGCTGGCTCAACGTGGCAGCACAGAGTCGGAAAAACATGTTCTGGATCTGTTGAAGGAGCGTACAACCGATAATGAGTTGTACTCGCGTGGTCAGACCCTAGATGATTGGCAACTGGATCAGGCCAAGATTGTGGCCTGCGATATTCTGCGAGACCATCCGGATCTACTAGACATTATTAGAAATCTTGAGCTGAAAAGCCTATGCGATCGTCACAAGGCTGCTCATTTGCCAGCTCACAAAACCCGCAACCGTGAACAACTGCTTCAATCAGTCAACGTCCTGGTGAGCTCCGGAAAGCTAGTTGCCGCAGAAGAGTTGCTTGAAGAAGAACTTGCTGAAAACGAAGATCCTGAGCTTCTAGATCTCTTAGGACGAGTCTACATACTACAGAGCCGTCCAAAGCAGGCGGCGGCTTTGATGCAACAGGCTTTTCTGGCGAAAAGGCAACAGAGCGCCTTTCTTGATCTGTCTCCAGAAGTCGATGTCGTCTCAGAGAGGGATGATGAGACGATCACAGCTACTGATTTGGAATACATTACCGCTGATGCCAGTGTTTTTGTCGGGCTAGACCCCTTCCCCTGTTTGCGGGACGAAGTCTATGAAACGGTTATTTTGCCGGTTCCATTGTCAGTAACTGAGGATACGCGAGTTATTTCTGCCAATGAGCGCGAAACCCTATCCTTAGCTCGTGCATGTAAGCCTGTGGATGTGGCGTCAACGGCGCAGGGGCCCAAGACCTTAGTGAGCCATGCCCCCCACTTCAAAGTAGTCCCGTCACACTCAACACAGGTATCTGTAACGGTGGACGACGTTCTCTGTGAAGCAATCCCTCAACTGCCTCAGACACCTAAGGAAGCAATAATTGATTATCAGTGGCCTTCTGGTTCAGAGAGCTACTACAGCGATAGCCATATTCAAGAGTTGGTTGGTGGTATAGATTTTTGCGATCCACATGAATTCGCCCTCGATTTTGAAGGGTATCAAGTCAATCAGCCTGATAGTTATGAGCCTGAGGATGACTTCTTCGACAATGATGAGATATTGGTCGAGCAGGATGATCTCTATTTTGGTGTAGCTGATGAACTTGACATTCATGATGACCAAAATGACGACGAATTTGCGGCTTATGCCTTTGATCCCGACGACGTGTATGACAGCCAAGGTAGCTTCGATTCTGATACTGAGCTGTTTGATGAAAGACTTAGCCGTGAAGATCGAGCTCTGCAGAAAGCAGTAGAGCTGATTAGCCGAGCGGGCTGGTCATTATCGATGCTTCCCTTAGTTCAGCAGATTTTTGTGATGAACGGGTGGGGTGCCACTCGGCTAGCATTGGAGCGAGAAATTGACAAAGGTATGAGCCCAGATGAGCTGATCCTGGCTGCTCATGTGAAAGCACTTTGGGCTGAGAATGACTACTACTGGATTGCCTATGACAGGAACGGTTCAAGCAACTTGTCACAGTATGTTATGTCATGGCCGACAGCCTTGATGCTGATTCGAGCCTTTGAATCATTGCCGCAAATAGAGGAAATCGAGCAGTTCATCGAATCGTTGTTTGAGTACTGGTACGACAGGTCTAGCCTCCGTCGAGCATTCCGCTCGTTCAACCGTTTCCTCTGGTTTCGGATTTGTAACCTACCTGGCTGTTTACCCGCCAGTCTGCCATTCAACTTTTGCAGTCCTCATGAATTACCTGTCGAGGAGTACAGCGACCTTGGGATTAGTGATCTGCTGGTGATCGAACAGACAACCAAGCTACGTGCTTACGGTGTGTTTCAAACCAAACACCCCCAGGAACCTAGCTGCTATGCGAGTGACAAGCCCATTCCTGTAGATGCGTATTCAATGGCCACGCAAACGAGCAAGGAGATCTCAATCGATGTCTGATCAAAGTCTTACCCATGTTACCGGCTGCTGGGTTAGCCAACCCCTGCCCAGCGGCGAAAAGTACCGTTACGGCATGGTCAAGATGGCTCACGGAGACAGTGGCTCCCAATTGCAGGTGAGTTGGTTCATGCCTGAGCGCTCCCAAGGCATGGTTGACGCCAGCTTGGTTGGCTCTGGTTTCCAGAACGGCATGGATGTTCAGGATGCGACTCCCGGTACAGGTGTGCGCTCGCTGGGTATTGGCAGCATCATGCAGCAGCGTATCCTGGCGGGCTCTCAGCAAGTGCTGGTCGATTTTCCGGAGAGTGGAGAGCGGCACTGGTTGCCCTATCAGCACCTGCGCCAAGTGAAAGGCGCCAAGCACCGCTTTATCACAGCAGCCACAGGCAAGGAACTGGATGCAGAGCGCATGCGCTTGCGCATGCTCGCGCATGCCATCGAGACCTGGAACGAGAACACAGGGGCGCTCTCGCATCTGGATATCGAGCCCTTACCACACCAGATCAACTTGGTTCACCACATCTTGGCCTCAGGCAATTTCAACTGGCTGATTGCCGATGACGTGGGGCTCGGTAAAACCATCGAAACCGGCATGCTCTTGCATGCCTTGCATCAGCGTCGACAGATCAAGCGGGTTCTGCTGATAACTCCAGCTGGGCTGACCAAACAATGGCAGGAGGAGCTCTACGACAAGTTCAAGCTGGATGAGTTCGAGATCTACGGAGAAGACTTCTCCATCAACGAGCCGCGTCAGTGGAAGATGCATGACCACGTGATCGGCTCCATGGATCGCTTCAAGCAGGAAGACCACTTGGCAAGTCTGCTGCAGGCCGAGGATTGGGACCTGATCATTTTCGATGAAGGGCATCGCCTCAGTCGCCGCCAGTACGGGCAAAAGCTCGACAGTTCTGATCGTTACTCGTTGGCAGCCAGTCTGCGCGGAAAAACTGAGCATATGTTGCTGCTTAGTGCCACGCCTCACCAGGGCATGCAGGACAAGTTCATCGCCTTGCTCGAACTGTTGCGTCCCAAGCGTCGTCGCGAGCTGCTGATGCTCAACCTCAAACCGGAAATCCTCCATGACATGGTCTACCGCAACCACAAAGCGGATGTGACCGATGCTGAGGGTAACTTCATCTTCCAAGGGAAGATCACGCGCGCGATGAAAGTGCCTGCTAGCGAGGAATCACAGACTTTTGATAAGGGCCTGCAGGATTACTTACGCCGTGGCTACGCAGCTAGTGTGGAGATGGGGCGCACAGGTAACGCTATCGGCTTCGTGATGACGGTCTATCGCAAGCTGGCTGCATCCAGCTCGGCGGCAATCCTCAACGCGCTCTGCAATCGCCTGGCTCGCTTGGAAAAGAAACTCAACGGCGAGCATGGAACAGATGAGCCGGTCGACGAGCGCTACTTCGGCGAATGGGAAGAGCAGCTGGCAACAAACGCCAAGGAGTTCTTCGCCGGGGAAATTATGCTGCTAAATGATCTGATCGAGGAAGCTGAACAGCTCAAGCATAACGACCGCAAACTCCAGCTCTTCATCGATGAGGTCATCCGCAAGATTCTTGCAGCCAACCCCGTAGAAAAGGTGTTGATCTTCACCGAGTACCGCACGACACAAGATTACCTGTGCGAGACCTTGCGGTGTCATTTCGGCGCAGACAAAGTCGAGCTTATAAATGGCTCGATGGGGCATACTGAGCGCCGAGAGGCCATTACCCGATTTGAGGATCAAGGCCAGTTCTTGATCTCCACCGAGGCCGGTGGCGAAGGTATCAACCTGCAGCGACAATGCCATATCATGATTAACTTCGATCTACCCTGGAACCCCATGCGTCTAGTTCAGCGGATCGGTCGCCTCTATCGCTACGGCCAGAAGAAAAAGGTAGTGGTCTTCAACATCCACCAGCCTGACACCATGGATCAGCAGATCATCGACCTGTTGTACGACCGCATCGACTCTGTGGTTCATGACATGGCTGTGGTACAGAAAGATGAATTCAACGAGGGCCTGAAAGACGAGATCCTCGGGGAACTGGCTGAGCTCATTGATGTCGAGGATATCCTGCAGGCGGCCACACTGCAGGGGATCGAGCGCACTCGCGAGCGCATTGATGAAGCCCTGCACCAAGCGCATACAGCAATCGCCAAGCAGCGTGAACTGTTCGAGTATGCGGCCAGAAGTGATGCTAACGAGTTGCGTGATGAGCTGGAAATCACTCAAGAACACCTGCTCAGCTTCGTGCTGGGTATGTGTTATCAGCTAGGTATAGACGTCGTCGAACGCACCCACAAGAGCAAGCTGCTGCGTATCCGCTTGCCGGAGCTAGTGATGCGCGAGCTAGGCATGTCGTCCAAGGCGTCACCGCGTATGGATGTCACCCTGGATCGCGAGCTAGCGGCCCATCGGCCGGATACCCAAATGCTCGATCTCAACTCGCCACTCATGCAGTACCTGCTCAACAAGGCACGTGACTACGACTTTGGTGGCCTGGCTGCAGTGGTGCAGGGAGATGAGCTAGGTGAAGGAGCGCTGTTTGGTGCCATGCTGCGCTGGCAAGGATTGCAGGGAAAACGTATGCGCCAGGAGTTCGTGACCATTCAGGTCAATGAGGGGGGCGCGCAGTTGAATACCGAAGCCATTGGGCAGTGGTTGCTGCAGCCAGCGCAACCTGCCGAGCTAAAACCGATGTCAGAGCACTGCAAGGCGCTGTTTGCAGATGCTGAAAGTGCCGTCAATCAACGGCTCGCCAATGTCAGTAACCGCTACATAATTCCGGAAAGCCTGCAATGGGCCAGCGCCGGCTGGACGATTTAAGGAATCTGTAGTGCATCTTATCAGTGCCACGTAAAGAGAAGGGGGAAGCAACCACTATGTTGTTTCCCCAATCGCTTTATTACACCAGCCAGATATTAATATATAAATCAATCAGTTATCATTTCATGGCTCGGCGCATCCTGCGTGATTTGCGCCATCCTTGCCTTGGCTCTGTTCAGTCTGTCTTGGAGCTGAAGTATGTCCTCGGGCTTGAACATCGCCCCCAGATCTAACCCCGGACACTCTTGCAGGATCACCCGCACCAGGCGGACGGTGCGTGTCGTCACCGGTACACACTGCCCGACCAGCTTGGCGCGTTTGGCGGACTTACAGTCATCAACACTGGTTGGGCAGCCATTGATGGTCAGCCATTCGGCCAGCTCATCGTACCCCATCGTTTTCGTCATACCGAAAGCGGACTGGGTATAAGCACGCAGGAAAACCCGCTTTAGGATGCCAAGCGAACCTTCATCCGTCACACGCATTGGCAATCCTTTTATCGACGTCTTGCAGACGAAGTAATCCTCCCAGCTCTCCCAGTCATTGAGGGTCTTCAGGCAGTTCGTTCGCCGCCAGTTATCGAATACCACACGTTGCTCCATAGCGGCAGCTACCGTCGACCAGGGGCGTGTATCAAAACAAATATGCTCGGTGCCTAGCACACTCTGCATTGATGGCAGCATGGGTTGCCGCTTGAAGTCGAACTCAAGATTCAGGGTCTTTGACCTGCTCACGGATACGAGATCGCGTTCATTGATCCACATTTCAGTCGTAGATATTAAATGGTCACTATCGACTTTTTGGCCGGGGGCACGATTCAGATACAGGTCAAGCATGTACGCCTGATGCAGCTCCTTAGTGCAGGGGGGCTTAACCCCAGCCTTGGCCAGGATCTGGGGCTGACCCTCAACGCCTTCTGAGGTGAGTTGACCACGAGTCTTCATCGCGATGACCTGTTTAACCTGATGTTTTTGCTCCAGCATCCGAAAGCCAGGGCCATCCAGTCGCTCGCCCAGTTCCTGAAAGCGGCGGCATATCGGGCCAGTCAACACAAGTTCGTCATATGTAGCATCGGTGAGGAAGCCATCTGTCGTGACGCTCACCACTGTTCGGTGAGCGGGGATGGAGGCCAAGACTTCTCCGAGTACGGCACGGATCAGGCCGGTCGTATGCGCGGCAAAGAATGCGTTGGTGATGGCGGAGCGCTCAATGGGCTTGCTCAATCCACTGGATGTATCGAAGGCTGACTTGCCCCTCAGACCTTGTGCCAGCTTGCCATAGAGAGAGTTACCAATTTCTTTCCAAAGCAGCTCTTCGAAGGATTTCTTCACATACGATTGGCGTTTTTCCCGAACCTGCGAGACAAAGGGCTCAAACAGGCGCTGCGTCGTATCTGCCCAAGGGATGATGACACCCTGATGTATCTCAATCTGGCAACCCATGCGGAGTGCGACCTCGATCTCTGGTGCGGTACAGAAAGATTCACCAGTGAGGGGAAACAGCAGGCCAATTTCAGTACGCACCGGTAGGCTGGGATAACGTGTCCCGTATGGAAATCTATATTTAACGCGAGCAAGACCAAAGACATGGCCACAGAACTCGGCTGTGTTGGTGGTCATTCGCCCTCGCTCATAATCAAGGGGAAAAAGGTCAACAAGCCCTGTGGTATAGGCTCCGCTGAGGTCAAAATCGTTGAAGAGCGATAGTGGGGTCGGGCCACCCCAAAAGCATTCATTTCGTCCACCGTGGTAGCAATCGATGGCAAAACCCTCGAATAGCTTTGCTTCAGGGGCCATTTCCCGGGCCTTCTTGGTCACAGGTCTGGATGCATTCTTGTTCCATCCAGTTTGCACCACCTCATGAGTTCCAAATAGCTGATCCCGGTCTTGGCCCGTTTCGCGCAGATGTTTCAGGAACACCGATGTGGCACAGCCTCCAATCGTCTTTGGCAGGGATGAAAGCCCCAGTGTCTTAGCGAATGCATGGAGTTGAAGGCCATATTTGACTGCAATTTCGGCATCGCGCAGGGCATAAGCTTCAAAGGCTGCCTTGTTGCTGGCAAGTAGTTCATCCATGCGATCAATAGACTGACCCGCAGGGAGAGACAATTTGGGTAAGCCAATGAGTTCACCAACGGCTGCAAGGCCCGCACCACCAGGGGTGTGTAACATAGTATCGACAAAGGTGATCAAGGTTCTTTGTGCTTTACGCTGCTTGTCTCGCAAAATCAGCGGGGCCGGTTTTGCTTGACGGTGCAAGACGTTCTCAAGATCGATGCCATAGGCATTGTTTACTGACGCCACTGTTCGGCGAATGCCATTAACCTGGGTTTTGAACCGCCAGAAGTCGCCAAATGAGGCAAGGTCTGCTCTTAGGAAATGGGCATACACAAAGACATGTTTGGGCCACTCCGTGAGTATCCCTTTTTCCTTACATACCACTACGATGTGGCCGAGGAATTTATCGAAACTCAGGCGATCAGATGTCCGATTGGATGCGGGGTAAATGATGTCTGAATGTTCTCCTTTCTCTGTCATAGCAAAGAACTGGTAGGAGAGAATGTCGTTACGCTTTGTCGCGGGATTGTAAACGTATTCGCTGTCTATGCCGATATGGAGCCTAGCCCCTTTGGCCGGGGTTACTGTCTCTCCCGGTTTGAGATAATGCTGAGTGCGTAACCGCAGTGCCTTGTTGGTAGAATTCTCCTGCACGGGTAGCAGGTAATCAGGTATGTCGGGGTCTCCCGCAATCACATCAGAACTCAGGCCATCTATCATCCAGTCAGGAAGGCGTGAGGGAGCATTCATGTACTGGCAGGGGTCGAGTGCGCTTTCAATCGCGAGCGCCAATGCACTCTGGTGTTGCTCGTCGTTGAGCATGCCGTAGTCATCGGGAAGGGGGCTGTTATTAAGCTCCGGCAGCAGGTCGGTATCTGCGTAGGGAAAGCTCACCGCCGTGTCTCCAGCATTATGTGCGGGGTTTTCTTGTCTTTTCATGCGTGTTGGCTCGTAAAAAAAGGGCCTCCTTGGAGACCCTTTATTGAAGAGGAATACGGTTAGGCGCTTAGCTGGCGTTCGATAGCCTCCATGTCCTCATCAAGTTCTTCTTTAGAGTCGCATGCAACCCACAGGGGCTTGGTGTCCGGCAACAGAAGGGAAATACTGATCCAGACATTGGCGTCTTTTACGATCGGGGTGCAACCGGCAATCAGGTCTGTTGCGACCAGTAACTTCTTGGTTCGGATGAACTTGCGCTTCTTTTGCTTGAGCACGAGACTAGAGACCTCTTTGAAGCGCTCCTCGATTTCTTGTCGGTCACTGCTCCTGTACATAATGGCCGGGTATGTGTTGCTGTCGGACCATGCCATCAGCGCATGTGGCTGGTCGGGATCATTGAGCTGCATGTGTGCAACGCGGCTGATCGTGCCGAGGTTCGTCAAACCATCGTTCACTTTGATGAATGCACCTACGATTTGATAGGCAGCGGTGTGTTGAGTGTTATTTGTGCTCATGAGAGCCTCCTGTGGTTAGGGTTGTTAATTTTGGTTTTGCAGTTGTTTACGTTCCCACTTCTCCACTTCACTTAGTGGGAACCGGGTTTGCCGCCCGATGGTGACAAATGCAGGTAGCGTCTCGGGTGCGATGATCATTTGCTTGTCCAGCCAGCTTTTTGAGATGCGCCACCGCAGCGCTAACTCGCTTCGTGTCAACATATGTACACCGTCCATCACTGCCTCTCGTTTGCCTGTTCGTGCGACTGGATTGCAGTATTCAGAAGTTGACCCCCCAAAGCATTGACAACACATGCATTGCGGAATTTTGTGTGTTTTGGTTACAAATGGGTCTTTGTGGTGTTCTGCGCAACTCAACTGCAACACGCTGTGGGCTGTGGTATGTCTTCAGAGAGCCATTGCTGTTGAGTAGCATTGATATGAGGGAGTAAGTGGGTCGTGGTGCGTTGCTGATATCGCATCGCCATCTGTAGTGATGAGTGGTTCAGGGCCTGCGCAACCATGGCAATGTCACCCGTCTGTAGCATCAGCTCTGTGGCAAAGGTTCGGCGGAGGTCATGAATGCAAAGGTCACTGATCCCTGCTGTAGCACAAATCCGCTGAAAGGCATGCCGTGGGTAGCTCATGTACCCTGAAGAGGATTGGGAGGAGGGGAAAAGGAACCTCTGTTTGTTGACCAGTAGTTGCTGTGTTTCGATGAGCCTGATGGCATGAGACGTCAGGGCCACTTGGTGAGGTAATCCATTCTTGGTCGTAGGCAGGATCAGGTAAGCCTCATCGAGGTGCAAGTGGGCTTGTTCTATGGAGCACACCTCCCCAATTCGCATCCCTGTATAGAGAGACAGTAATAGCGACCGACTTGCTTCCGAGTTTTGGGCATAACATGCATCGATAAAACGTGAGCGTTCATCAAGGCTCAGGATCCGCTTGCGTTCATTATTTTCCTTGAGTTGCCGTAACCCATTCATCGGTGAGACAGAGAGGTATCCGTGCTCCACGGCCAAGGTCAGCATCCTCGACAGGGCAGACAAGATCTTGTTCACAGTGGCAGGCTTGAGGTGTTCAGCAAGTCGCCTTTGGAAGGCCACAATGGTTTGGCGATCCAGTGTTTTTAGGCGACGGCTTCCAAACTCTGGCAGAATGTGTTTTCTGACCTTGGACAGCTCTGACTGCGTATTGCGCTTATGCAGCTGCAGATCGTCGAGGTAGGCGGTTTCAAAGATCTCTTGGAGGGTTTTGTTTTGTCCCAGGGGATACGTATTGCGGGCAAGTTTATGGAGCCTCGCATGCACCTCGTCCCTGGCCTCTTGGATGGAGAGCTGCGGATAGGGGCCAATGGTCTCGAAGACCCGTTTGTAACGATGGGTTGTGTCGAAGACGAAAGACGTAGATAGAGCGTACCGGTACACGTATAGCTGTCTTACGTCAGCATCACGATATACCTGCTGCTTGCCATTGGCTGGTGGTGGTAAGGTCTCAAGTGCTCGTTTTGTCAGTTTCAGATTAGTAATGGACATAGATCCTCCTTCAGAAAAAGGAGGATGCTAGGCCATCGGGGGTGGTTACATCATTGACATCACATGCATTCAGGAAATGTCATTTTTGTTAAGTAGCATTCTCATTATTTGTCAGCTCAGACAGGAGAGGTCCATTTTTTCCGATAATCTTATTAAGATAACGCCGCATCACTCTATGTTCATGCCGGGTTTTAAGGTTGTCGAGTTTCGGCCTAGAAGAGAGGTCGATTGGTGTGGCACCGTCATAAACAAAAACATCATCACAAATGCTTATCAAAACAAGCAATAGGTTGTTTATAGTGTATGTAAAGGGCTTCCCTGGCGTACTGTATAGTGCGGAGACGTGATCCCAATTTCTTTCCAAATAATATATGACTAACTTGATGTATAAGTTTCTTGTGATAGTTCGAACGGCACTGTTGGTTATTTTTGTTCCTTGGAATCGCTCGTTCCTCATGTTTAAAATTGCATATGCATCAGGGGATTTAATCCAAGACCTGCGGTCTTCAAGTTCCCCAACGTCGGCGATTTTTGTCAGAACCTGGAAAGCTGCGATGCTAAAAACCGTTCCTATAAACCCGGCTTTATCAATTGCGTAGGCAGTGGAAGTGTTTACATCTATCTTAGCTAGCACACGAATCGCATGCTCAATAAACAGTCCTCGAGCAAAGTGCGCTTTTATTTTCATTCTCTTTGTTTTATCACTTTTAATTTTAATATATGAGGGAATGTCTACTCTATCTAAGAATGATATCAGCAGGGTGGAAAGGTTTGTTGCGTATTCGGTGAGTTCATTATGCTCAGGATAATAATAGGCATCCGTTGTTGATTTATAAACTTGGTCGCACTTTTCAAACTCATCTAATAGTGCAACGTACAAGCGTTTAGTTTCTCCAGTTAAACTTTCTCTTACGTCAGTTTTTCCAAAAAGGCTTAAGCAAAAAGAAATTAAATTTTCGAGAGTTTTTGCCTGCACATTAGTCTTTTTAACACTTTCGGCATGAAGGTAGTGCAGATATTTACTAAGTAGCTCTAAGTTGTAGTATTGTTCTAGACGAGAAGTTTCACTCTCAGAGTAAATTTGTATGGACTGCTTCTTTAACGTAACTTTATCGCCAGTGACGTCAAATACGAGATCAGGGGAATAATCAGGGTGATTTTCAAGAACATATGCGATATCTGGGTCGTTATCATCAATTAGATATTTGTGCTGCATAAAAAGTCCTAAGGTGAGAATAACCGCTTCTAATAGTATTTTTCCTGATTATCCATGATCCTCAACTCGCTGCAAGAGCTGGTATAGCATTGAAGATCAAGCAACTACGGTGGGTTGCCATGACGTTGTTTCCTAAATCATCCCTCAGGTCATCGCCTCCCCCAGCTCCTGCCCTGGACCAGTACACTATGTATCCCCAATGGCGCTGTTACACCTATTACTTCTTCGTCGATCAATCATATGGTTACGTGCAGGCTGCAATGCGCATTTCACGCGTGTTGCGCAGGATGATGGATTTTCATATGGGCGATTGAAGCTGGATCAGGAGATGCGGCTCGGCCATTAGTCAGGATCGTTCCGTTTTAGCTAAGCTGTGCGAAAAAGAGGCCAGTGCCGACCGACCCTGACCTCTGCGTTTTCCGCGCTATGGAGCCGGACTACTGACAGGCTCCCCAGTTTATGCCGTCCGTGCCACATTCCAGGCTATGAGTACCGTCCGCATAGGTTGTTTGCTTCTGATAGAGGCCGCTGCTGTTATAGCTCGTTTTGATGGTATTGCCATTTTCACTGGCCGTCATGCTCTTGACCCAGCTAGCCGCATCAGGATCTTGGGATGGTTCGTCATACGGATAGGGAAGGGCTTCGAGAGCCGCAGTGAGCTCACCCATGTTCAGGGTGGATAGCTGCCCTTCCAGACCGACCCAGTCGTTCAGGAAGCTGAATGCGCCCGCCTGCCGGTTATAGATGAATTGGGTGGAGTAGCTCAGATCGTTGTTGCTGTAGTTGATGAAGGCGTAGCGGTGGGTGATCGCTGCTGCCATATCGTCAGGAGCACAGTCGTTGAAGCTCTCTGCCGATGCTTCGGCCAGATTCTCCAGTGAGTACATTTTTCCGTTCGAGCGGGTCGAGAGGGTCTCCTTGATGTCACAGCTATAGGGGGTGTTGTCCCCATGGCGCGACTCAAAGTCGTAACGGGTTGTGTAGGTGTAGTTATTGCCTGTCACTTGGCGCTCTTCACCGTAGATGATGGTCTTGATAATTTGCGCGAAATCATCGCTCACCTTCACCAGCTCGGTGCTGCTCTGGGCTGCCCCTTGCAACTGGATTTCACGATACCAGGCATCCGGATAGGCATTGTTGTGGTCGCGACTATCCCCCTTGTGGTAATCGACATAGACAAAGTTGGCGTCCGGGTTTTCCCGTTTCAAGGTTTCTGTCTCGGTAAAAGACTGCTGCAAGCCGCGCACGATCTCCTGGGCCAGCGTGGCTGTCTCGCTATCACCGCTGGCGATGAAGTCCGCATACAGCTTCTGCTCAGAGATGTTGTAGTGACTGACAACACGGCTGACGGCCTGTTTCATCGAGGCGATCAACTGCTCCTGCTTTTGCCGGTTCGCCATGACGGTCTGGCAAGTCGTCTGTGATTGGGCTGCCAGCTCACTTCCTACACTGCTCCAGAGCACCGTGGTCAGCGGCGTCACATGGTAGACATCATCCTTGGTGATGGGGGCAAAGGTGGGAGGAAGGACCATCTGATAGGCTTCTGTTACAGGGCCAAGATCCTGGTCCACGGCATCTACCGGCACATCGACCACCAAGGGGGCGTATTGAGCGCAGGTTTGCAGGTCTACCGGCAGCTCTAACCGATAATCACCGGCATCATTGGTGGTTGTCTTGGGTTCACCATGATCCCACTGACGGTTGAAATTGAGATCGAGATAGACGGTCGCGCCTTGAATGTATCCATCAATCGCCTTTCCTGACATCGCCAAGGAGGCACTCGGTGGGGTTGGACTATCCGTGTTTCCACCGTCGCTACCACCACCGCCACAGCCTGACAAAGTAGCCATCAACACCATGGCCAAGGGGGTTTTCTTCATTGTTAGTTTCCCGTTTATTATTGGTATGCGATAACGTCCAGAGCATGGTCCGTTATCATCGTGATAATTTTATCTCGGTGTACGGCTATAAAATGTTGATTAGCCTCTAATTTATGCGTTTCTATTCACCGTGCTTGTCGTTGTTTTTAGCTTCAGTGCATCAAGGTGCAGACAGTTCTGTCTCGCACACGATGACCTCGCACTCTGATGGGTCAGGGAAGTCTCCGCCTTCGTCGGTGAGATATATCTTGTCGGCATGGACGCGGTAGTTACCCGCCGGGGTCAGCAGTGGGTTTTCATACATGCCCTGATAATCGACGGAGACAGCGGTCGCACCATGGGATCTCAATGTGACGCGTCCATTGGGGGCGATAGTGATGGATTGTTGAATCCCATTTTCACCTCCGAAGTTGAAGTACCGAGTTCCCGTGAACGGCAGCTCGACTGCTTGTTGCTGTGGATCTCCTGTATGGTCGGTACCTCTGGCGCTCTGGCACATTTTCTCTAGCAGAAGATCCAGCATCCCCTCTGGCTGTGGTCGTCCGTTAATCTCCAGCGCCTCCACAGAAAAACCATCGTCTTGCATCCAGACCTGCACCATGGCCCGTGCAGGCTGACTGGCATAGGTGATGGTGCCGCTGACATTCACCAATTTCCGACCATCCGCCGCTTTCCCGCCGGTCCACTCGGGATCTTCGAAAAAGCTGTTGACCATCTTCTCGACGGAGATGTTCGGGCACATCTCCAGCTCGCTTTCCTTGAGGGTTGCCACATCCAGCATGCTGAGTACGCCAGCATAAGCGCCTGTCGAGCAGAGCATCAGTAATCCGACTGCAGTTTTTATGTTCATACAAGGCGCTCCTCACCACACCCATGAAAACGCGGATATGGGGCGGTAGTTATAGCGACGGTCAAACTCCTCCTGTGTCAGGCACAAAACACGGATGAACTCGATCACGGACAAGATCAGGGGAAGGCCGGTGGTGCAGAGCGCTAAGTAGATAAGCCCCCAGCCCCAATTCCCGGTGTAGAACTTATGCAGACCAATGCCGCCGCCCAAGAATGCGAGCACAGCGGTGAGCCCCTTGCGCTTGCCACGGTGCGCAACGGCGTTTGCGCCGTTTAGCGGTGCCTGCGGGGGAGTGGTCGCGGTAGAGGGGTGCTGGGAGGATGTTGCCCCCTCTTTAATCGGCCATGCTGCGATATCGATAGGCTTCAGCAGTTCATCCGTGATTGCCCTGGCTTTCTTCTTGGCTGCTCCAAAGGTATCGATGGCATCGACAAACGAGCCATTGAGGGTGAGCTGGATGGTCTCATTGCCTTGAGAGGCGAAATTCACGGTGATACGCATGCCGAATGGGTTAAAGCCATATTTCCATGCGGCTTCGATCCTGCCTTGGGTGCGCTCGATGGTTTTTAACGTCCCGCCCTGGGCTTGCAAATGGGCGGCGACATGCTCGAAGAGTGGCTCATAGGGACTGGTGGAGCAAAGAGTGTTGTCGGACACTTTTTGCAGGCTGATGGTGTTCATGCACTACTCCTTGGATATCGACTGCGGGATGGTTGACGACAATGTGAATCAGTGGCGACAGGTTGTGTCGCGGCATATCATACGTTGTCGTCAGATGTATAAATCGAGATGTTGGTCACAAATGGGTCAGGGCGGAGCCTGGCTCATCAGGGTCAATAGATGGCGTAAATCACGGACGATCTGCTCATGGATAAAACCGGGTGAGATCACGGTCAGTCCCGGCATCCAGGATTTGATGATGGGCAGAATTTGATTGGCATCGAGCACACGACTGCTCAATAACAGCGCACCGTCATCCAGGGTTTTGACAATCTCCTGCTCGGGCAACAACGGACGATGCTGAAAGTTGATGGCGATGGAGGCACTGGCCTTGAGGAGCACCTCGATCATGCCGGAGCGCCAGAGCGTCGGATCGGTATCGATTTGCCGCTGAATAAGCGCATCGCGGGTAAAGGTCTGTTGCGATAGCTCAACCAGTGCGATGTTGCTCAGCGGATAGGCTTGCAACCGCCCCTCGCTGACGCCGACTAAGTGCCAGGTGCCCTTGTAGTTGACGAGCTGATAGGGGCTAAACAGTTGCTTGCGCTGGTCTTTGGTGATGAGCCAGCATTGCAGATGCTGGGTCAGGGCCTGCTCTAATACCGGTATCTGGTGAATGAGTGAGTCGGCTGATTGTCCATCGAACCCCTTGATGGCAAAGAGACTGGGGCTGCCTCTGTCCAGTAGTTGACCCAGACGATGTTCACTGGCGCGGGGGAACAAGTCGGTGATACCCAACTGCTCGGCCAGCTTTCGCACCTTTCCGTCGTTCTTGTGATTGAGGAACCCAGGATCCAGCCAGTATTGCTGGCTGCGGTGCTCTATCGGTAGATAGCTGAGGCGTTGATTGAAATCCCGCTGCAGGGTGCGCACGGTGACGTTGTACTCGGTGGCCAGATCACTCAGGTGCAGCTTCTCACCGCTGTACAGACGGGTGAGGAGCATACCGAGGCGCTGAGCAATCTTGTCGTGTTCGTGCATACCATCACAGAAGGGGAATAACCGTGTCGCGGATTATCCAAACAGGCCGCGACACGGCGTGACGAATTGGCTGGCAGGCAGTTTTTCGCAAAACCCATCATCGGCGATGGGCTTTTGTCATCAGTAGAGGGGTTTTGTTATCAACCGGCGAGAAGCGGTTAAGCCGCCTAGGAAGTGCGACCATAACTAGCCATGACGGTTTGCAAGGAGGTTGGTTCAAACGGCTTCTAGTGTGGCCTCACAATCAGAATATGGCATAGTGGGAGCCGCGAAACGAAGTGGTGACGGTCCTCTGCTCAGCAGCAGATCATCTGAGCGCAACCGGTGCTTGGAGAAAGTCCGCTCTGCTTAGAAATTATGCACCAAGGTCCTTGTGGGGGGATGGTATCTGAGCACTGCGGTCTCAAAAAATATCAGTAGCATAGAGCATAAATTGCAAGCCATGCTACCGTACCGTTTTGTCATGATCACGGCAACCTAACTTCCTCACACTGACAATCTGTCTTCACTACTCTAAAAAATTACGCTTCAACTCAAATAAGTTGATAAAAAACCTAATCGTGATAGGGTTGGCAACAGTGATTACTCGTAGCATTAACGATTAAAAATCAAACACCAATCAATACGTTGGCTTTGAATTTTTCAATGCAATAAAACGCAAATGTGATGTATACGACCGTGGAGAGAGCATGATCCGCTGCCACCTTGCCCGTTTAATGGGCGAACGAAAAATGCGCATTAGCGACGTGATGCGAGAAACCGGCATAAGCCGTACCACTATCACGCTACTGTACAAAGAAACCGCGCTCAAGGTGGATTTAGAGGCATTAGATAAATTATGTGATTTGTTTAACTGCCCATTGAACGACATATTGGAAAAAGTGCCAAGCGATAGCCAAAGCTAAAAAGCATCAAGGAGTGACGATATGTCGTCAGAAGCAGATACCAGAGCAAACTACATCGACCCAGCATTAAAAGCCGCACATTGGCATCCAGGCAACATCATTCGGGAGCACTACTTTACCGATGGCCGTAAGCTTGCCGCTGGAGCCCGTGGTCGTCGTTGTTTTGTCGATTATCTGCTCCACAAAGACAATCGTTACCTTGCAGTTGTTGAAGCAAAAAAAGAATCTGAGCACCCAACCAAAGGCCTTCAACAAGCCATCGACTATGCCAAGAAGCTACTCGTTCGCTTTGTCTATTCAAGCAATGGCAAACAAACCTATGAGTTCGACTTAGAAACTGGCAAAGGCGACTACATCGAGTTTTATCCAACACCACAAGAGCTTGAAAACCGCTATGCGGGTGTTAATTCGGATCTAGGCCAGCAACTTCGTAATGTGCCCTTTCATTTAGAAGGCGCAATGCAGCCGCGTTATTACCAAGAATTAGCGGTCCATGCCGCCACAGATGCTATTGGTAAAGGTAAGCCACGAGTGCTGTTAACGCTGGCGACCGGTACAGGTAAAACGTTTATTGCCTTTCAAATCGTCCATAAATTGTTCCAGTCACGTTGGAACAAAGAATCTCCGGGTACACGTAGGCCTAGAATTTTGTTTTTAGCGGATCGCAATATTTTGGCCGATCAAGCCATTAACACTTTCAACCCATACGAAAAAGATCTCATCAAAATAAATGGTGAGGAGGTACGCAAGCGTGGCGGAGTCGTGCCAACCAATGCGCATATATTTTTTGCTATCTACCAAGCCATTGCTGAGCGAGAA
Source organism: Aeromonas sp. QDB14 (assembly GCF_027707845.1). Taxonomy (NCBI): domain Bacteria; kingdom Pseudomonadati; phylum Pseudomonadota; class Gammaproteobacteria; order Aeromonadales; family Aeromonadaceae; genus Aeromonas; species Aeromonas sp. QDB14. The sequence goes on from NZ_JAPCJD010000001.1 coordinate 126,138, forward strand.
AATATTGAAGGCTATTACAAAGCGTATCCAAGTGATTTTTTTGACCTTGTAATGATTGACGAGTGTCACCGGGGTAGTGCCAATGAGACAGGTTCTTGGCGAGTCATACTTGATCATTTTGGCAGTGCGGTACATGTCGGCCTAACAGCTACACCAAAACGTGAAGCTAACGTGGATACCTACGACTACTTTGGCTCCCCCGCTTTTGAATACTCATTAAAAGATGGCATCAACGATGGTTTCTTAACGCCATATCGTGTCAAACGCGTACGCACCAACTTAGATGAGCTGGTGCTAACCAAAGATGACCAAGTGATCGAAGGTGAGTCAGGGCAAGATGTCTATCAGGTTGCAGATTACGACAAAAAAATCGTCGTAGATGAACGTACCGAACTGGTCGCAAAAGCTATTTTGGACAATATCAATCCACTAGAAAAGACTATCGTCTTTTGCGAAAACCAAAATCATGCACTTACCATGCGTGACATGATCAACAAACACAAAAAGCTGAAAGACCCACATTACTGTGTGCGTGTAACCAGTGATGAAGGCAAAGTTGGCCGCGATCTTCTGGAAAAGTTTCAGGATAACGACAAAGACATCCCTACCATCATTACCTCATCGCAAATGCTAACCACTGGAGTAGATGCCCGCAACGTGCGTAACGTAGTGCTGGACAGAACCATCGGCTCAATGGTGGAGTTTAAACAAATCATCGGTCGCGGCACCCGTGTTTTTGATGGCAAAGACTATTTCACGATTGTTGATTTTCGTGGTGCAACCAATAAATTTTATGACAAAGATTGGGATGGAGAGCCTGAAGTACCAGAGCCAGGTGGCATTGGTGAGCCAACAACACCACCTTACACACCAGAGCCACCCGGAGGAACAGATGGCCCAGAGCCTGAACCGTGCGAGTCAAAACCTCGATTGAAAGTAAAGCTAGGCAAACACCGTGAACTGAAAGTCATTGATGTAGAAACCCGTTATATCGATGAAAACGGCAAACCTCTAACGGTGCAAGAATTTGTTGAGCGCTTGATCACCCAATTGCCAGGGTTGTTTAAATCGATTGAGGAATTGCGGCAGATATGGTCAGACCCCGACGAGCGCGAAATCTTGCTCGGCAAACTCGTTCAAGCAGGCTTTGATAAAGAGCAACTTGCCACACTGCGACGCATGTTTGAAGCAGAAGAGTGCGATATCTTCGATCTGCTGGCTTTTTTAGCCTTTGAACAGCCCATGGCAACCCGTAAAGCTCGCGCTGAGCAAGTTCGTACTAACAGCTCTTTCTTTAAACAATATCAGCAAGAAAAGGCACAGCAGTTTTTGCACTTTGTACTCAATCGTTATGAGCAAACCGGCAGCACGGAGTTATCACGCGAACGCTTACCTGCTCTCATCGAGCTATCAGGGTTGGGCACAGTGAAAGACGCTTCAACAGCATTCGGTGGAAAGCCGGCCTATTTACTGGCGGCTTTTAAAAAATTACAACAACAGCTTTATCATGTGAATTGAAATGGAATTAACACTCGCACCTAACCCGCTGCACGACCAGCCACAAACCTTAAACATCAATAAGGTTGCTACTTTAATTGGTGAAAATGGCAGCGGTAAATCCAGCATCTTGCAGTCAGTATTTGAAGAACGGTTAAACAAGCGCGCACATCACCACCTAAATGTGGTGTGCTTTTCTTCAGGGCAGAATGAGAACTACTCTGAAAAGTTTGGTATTTACTTAAAACGCGAACGTCAAGCGGGTAGAGGGTTGGGGTTGGAATGCCTGTACTTTGACAAGCCTTGGTCTAAATTACTCATTTTCCTTGCAACGGCGACCAAGCGTAGTGGCAAAGTTCGTTCATTTTTGCGCGAACGAGGCTATGTTACTGAATCGGCATTTGAAGGTGATGACCAAACTACTTACTTAAAATGCGCATTCAAAATTGATAAAAACTATGTTAATCGAGTCCAGGATGCCCTGAGGCGCGAAGAAAATGGCGAAGTTGATACGCTACGAAATACTCCCTACTTTCGTTCGTTAGACAGCTTTATTAGTAGCTTCCTCTCTAATGATTATGAGTTTGAGCAACCGCTGCGTAAGCGAACTATTGAAATACCAGCAAGCCGACTCATTGATGTTTCGTTCGATTACCCAAGACAGCCACAAGCAGGTGAAGAGGGTATAGAAGCTGGTGAAGCAAATGCCCAGGCTCAAAATATAGCGTTTGACCCTGAAGTGAGCTTTTTTACCCAAGCGGCGGATAACGATTACTTCATAGACAAACAAGGCTACAAACTCGTTTTTAAAGATGGAATAGAGCTTGACCTGTTAAGCGATGGTGAATACCAACTGCTCTTTCTATATGCGTTGATAGACCTTTTTGATGCGCCGAATACGCTATTCCTATTTGATGAAGCAGATTCGCACCTGCACTACAAAAACGTAGAGAAACTATGGTCGCTATTACACAGCATTCAAGGCCATGCGATTACTACGACACACCTGTTGGACTCTATTTCTGCAAAAGAAAACCGCATAGAACACCTGAAAGTGGTAGAACAAGGTCGAATTAACGAAGACAACAAGATCAAGCAACTAATCAGCCGCCTTAGTGTACTTTCTCGTGCCAAATCCGTTGAATTTGAGGTGTGTGGTAAGCTGCCTAACATCGCCTTATTAGATGACTACAATGACTGGATTATCTTTACCAAACTCGCCTCACGTGCAGGGTTAGACGTAAATCGATTAGCCACTGTGCATGCCATGAAAAAGTCCTCTAGCTACGCTTCTGCTAACGAAACCTTTGGCAAGGGCAAAATAGATTGGTTACATGGCTTAAGCAAGATTGAATCACCACTTGTAACAACACAGATTTTCCTAATTTGTGATCGAGACGAGGCGGCATTGGACTGGAATGCTGCCAATGGCGTTCAAGTGAACGGGCAAGTGTACCGTGAGTTGCTAAATGCCATTCAATGGCCGCGTGGTACCAGAGTTTCGCCATATCTATTGGCTTGGAAACGCCGCGAAATCAAAAATTACTTGCTTTCGCATACAGCGCTGTCGCACCACAACGTGCTTACTCAAATCAACAATGGTGAAATTGCGCAGCGCAATCATTTACAACCAAACAACCCAGGTGATAACGACGATATTCGGCGATTGAATGCCAAAAGTGTCATTGACCCTCTGATCAATACCGAGGGCCTAGGCCTCGACATTGAAAAACTCCAAGCCTATCTCGATCTGATTCCGCCCGCAGAAATCAGCGAAGACATCACCAATATGTACAATTTTATTATCGGAAAACTATAAGCCATGTCATTACAACAAAAGATTGACCGAATTACCGACATACTGCGCCGTGACGATGGCATTAGTGGTGCTATGCACTATACCGAGCAAACCTCATGGGTGTTGTTCTTAAAGTTTTTGGATGATTATGAGTCTGAAAAAGAAGATGAAGCGGTACTATCAGGTAAAGATTATCAACCGGTGTTGGATGAAGCGCACCGCTGGTCAAATTGGGCCTGCCCAAAAAATGCTGAGGGCAAGCTAGATATTAACAAAGTTCGCACGGGCGATGACTTAACCGAGTATGTGAATAACGAGTTATTCCCCTACTTAAAAAGCTTTGCCAATGCCGCCGTTACAGGTTCAGACCCAAAAACTTTCGCCTATAAAATTGGTGCCATTTTCCAGTATTTAGACAACAAGGTAGCGTCTGGCCATACCTTGCGTGAAGTGTTGGATATTATCGACACACTGAATTTCCAGTCCAGTGATGACATGTTTGAACTCTCGCTGGTCTATGAAGGCTTATTGCAAAACATGGGCGATGCCGGTGGTTATGCGGGCGAGTTTTATACGCCGCGCCCCGTGGTACGAGCCATGATTAAGGCCATTGACCCGCAGGCCGGGCAAACCATTTACGATGCAGCGGCTGGCTCATGCGGATTTTTAGTGGAAGCCTTTGAGCATCTAAAGGGCAAAAAGAACCAACTATCTACCGAGCAGTGGGATTTTATTCAACGCGACACCTTCTTCGGTTACGAGAAAACCTCGCTGGCGTACGTGATGGGTATGATGAACATGATTTTGCATGGCATTGAGTCGCCAAACCTGTTCCGTGGTAATACCCTGACCCAGAATATCCGCGACATTCAGGAAAAAGACCGTTACGACATTATTCTCGCTAACCCACCATTTGGCGGTAAAGAAAAGTCACAAATCCAGCAAAACTTCCCTATCCAAAGTAACGCCACCGAGTTGCTGTTTTTGCAACACTTTATGAAAGCACTAAAAAGTGGCGGCAAAGCTGCCATCGTAGTACCAGAAGGCGTGCTGTTCCAAACCAACAGTGCGTTTAAACAGGTCAAACAAGAACTGCTGGAAAACTTTAACCTACACACCATTTTAAGCCTACCCGCTGGGGTATTTTTGCCATATTCGGGCGTAAAAACAAACGTGTTGTTTTTTGAGCGCAGCGGTGGCACCAGCGATGTGTGGTATTACGAATGTGAGCCTGAGCAAAAGCTCACCAAAAACAAACCGATCACCGATGATCACCTAAAAGAGTTTGTAGAACTGTATAGCAGCCGCGAAACCACTGAACGTTCATGGACAGTTTCAGCCAGTAAATTAGCTGAAGACTATGACCTATCCGCCAAAAACCCAGCCAAACAGAAAGATGCCGAGCACTTAGCGCCAAGCGATATTCTTAAGCAGATCCGCACCAAAGAAAAACTGGTATCAGGCCTGTTGGATGAAATTGAAGACCTGTTGGCGGAGAAATAATAATGGAACAGGTTTTGTATTCATTGCCGGACGGGTGGGAGTGGCAAAGCATTGAAGAAGTTGCGCAGATCGGAGCCGATAGAGGATTTGTGCCAACTCCAGATTCTGAAGGGAATGTCCCGTTTATTGGAATGACAGACATTGATCAAGAAACAGGTCAAAAGAGCACTTACGAACTACGAAACTTTGATGACGTAAAAAAGGGATACACAAAATTTCAACGTGATGCGGTACTGTTTGCCAAAATCACTCCTTGTACAGAGAATAACAAAACAGCCTTAATCGACAATGTTGACGGTGGCTTCGCTACGACAGAGGTTTTTCCAATCCATGCGTTAGATAGTGTTGAACCAAAATATTTATTGCACTTCTTTCGGTCGCCATCAGTTCGCCGTTTTCTAATAGATAACATGGAAGGTGCAACTGGTCGACAGCGAGTACCTTTAAAAGCTTTAAAAAGTGTCAGCGTTCCTGTTTGTGGACTTAAGGAACAAAAACGCATCGTCGAAAAACTCGATGCACTGCTCACCCGCATCGACACCTCCGTCGAGCATTTGCAGGAAAGCGTCACGCTGGCCGATGCGTTATCTCAGAATGGGCTTGATATCTATTTTGCTGAACTCACAAAAACAAACCCCGAGTTACCCTTGTCAAAGCTGGCTGATTTTATATCTGGTTATGCATTCAAAAGCGGTGACTTCACTTCGGAATCCGGAGTTAAGCCGATTAAAATAACCAACGTTGGTGTTAATGAGTTTTCTGAAAATGCAGAAGAGTTTTTGCCCGTCAACTATGAGAGTGAATATCAGAGATTTGCAGCAAAGGCGAACGATATCGTAATCGCATTAACTCGTCCGATAATTAATGGTGGACTTAAAGTTTGCCGAGTACCAGAAAGTTATAGTGGCGCGCTAGTGAATCAGCGTGTCGCTGCAATAACTTCAAAAAACAAACACGTATTAGATTTCATTTATCTTTACTTACAGTCATCCCGCACTAAAAATTATGTACTGGAAAAATCTAAGTCCCTGAATCAGCCAAATTTATCAATAACAGACCTTAAGAACCTCGCGCTTCCTTTACCGGCTAATGATGAGGCCATTGCTAAAGCGGTTGCTGATTGCAATGCTTTGATATCCAAAGCAAGAAAGAGCAAAGCTGAAATTTCTGAAAAAATAACAATGATGCAGCAACTAAAAGCATCAATTCTCGATTCAGCTTTTAAAGGCGAGCTCTAAGGAGGGAGTATGAGTTTACAAACCAATCTCAAAGGTCGCTTACGCAACACTTCTTTACCTAAGAGTCACGGCCTGATGCCTGTTTTTGAGGCGGTGGTAAACTCTATTCACTCGATTGAAGAAAAAGGTAATAGCGATAACGGTAGGGTTGTTCTTCGGATCAATCGCGCGACTCAGAAGAGTTTAGATTTCGATGCCAAATCGCAGCCACCTATAGTAGGTTTCACCATCACTGATAATGGTTGTGGTTTTAATGAAACCAACTTTAAGTCATTTGAAACACTGGATTCCGACCACAAAATTGACAAAGGCTGCCGAGGTGTCGGTCGCTTGATGTGGTTGAAGGTGTTTGATCTTGTCGAAGTAGAAAGCCATTTTGTCGATGGGGATGGCCATCTAAAAAAGCGTGTATTTCGCTTTAACGATAAATCAGGCGTCCACAGTGAAAATCTTCAGGTAGCTACCGAACAACAACCAGGTACTCAAATCAAACTGGTGGGATTTGATGAAAGTTATCGAAAGCAGGTGCCAACCAAGGGGCTAACAGTAGCTAATCAGCTACTTGAACATGTGCTCTGGTACTTTGTTCGTCGAGGCAGTGCACCCGATATACAAGTCGAAGACGCTGGTGAGATTTTCGAACTGGATTCCTTGCTCGAAGAACATATGCACGCCAGCGCATTCCTCGAAACGATAAAAATACGCGATTATGCGTTCGACCTAACTCATATCAAGTTTCGGGCATCGGTAAATAAAAAGCATCAGTTAGCTTTATGCGCAGCTAATCGATTGGTTAAAGAAGAATCCATTCAAGGAAAAATTCCCGGCTTGTACGGCAAAATATCTGACGAATCGGGGGAATTTACCTATACCTGTTACGTGTCTTCAGGCTACTTAGATGAGCGTGTACGCAGCGAGCGCACCTCTTTTGATATTGCCGAAAACGTAGAAGACATGCTCAACGAAGTAAGCTTTAAAGATATTCGCGATGCAGTGCTCGCACGCACGAAAGAATATCTGCAAGATGTTTTGGCAGAAAATGTCTCAGCCGGTCGTAAACGCGTAGATGATTTTATTAATAGCCATGCACCCCGATACCGGCCTATTGCTCACTATGTTGCAGAAGAACAGCTCATTGTTGACCCAGAAAAGTCGGACAAAGACTTAGAGTTACATCTACATGCTCAGTGGTATGAGGTCGAGAGACAATTAGTAAGTGAGGGTCATGACATCATGCAACCTCAAAATGAGGAGCATGTAGAGGAATACAAGGAACGGCTAAGCCAGTATCTGCGAAAAGCTGAAGATCTGAAAAAATCAGACCTCGCCAATTACGTATCACATCGAAAGGTCATTATTGATCTACTGCAAAAATCCATCGAGCGACTGGATGATGGCAAGTATGCCCGAGAAGACATAATTCATGAGCTAATCATGCCAATGCGCAAAGATTCTAGCGAGGTTTTACTGGATTCTTGTAATCTATGGTTGATCGACGAACGTTTAGCATTTCACAACTATTTGGCTTCCGACAAAACTCTGAATGCGATGCCGATTACTGGTAATGATTCGACAAAGGAACCAGATTTACTCAGCCTAAGAGTGTTTGATAACCCGCTGCTTGTTAATGATCAAAATAGCTTTCCCTTAGCATCTATCACCGTGGTCGAAATCATACGTCCAATGCGCAACAATATGCGTGAAGGTGAAGATAAAGACCCGATTGATCAAGCGCTTGGTTATTTAGAGCGAATACGAGAGGGTAAAGTAACGACAAAATCCGGTCGCCCGATACCCGGGAACAAGGATATCCCCGGGTATTGCTATGTGCTTTGTGACCTTACTGAATCCATGCATCGTCGCTGCCGTAGAGCCAATTTGCGAATAACATCTGATGGGATGGGTTATTTTGGGTATAACGAGCCATCTCATGCATATATAGAAGTGATTAGTTTCGATCAGTTAGTAAAGGCGGCCAAGGAACGTAACCGTGCGTTCTTTGACAAGCTTGGATTGCCATCTAATTAGGTACGCTTGATGACAATATATAGGGTCAATCACGATGGTAATCACCCCATGCTTAGCTGGATCCGCATGTAGAAATTATGCCGCTTTGGCTAAGTACCGGAGGTAGTGGTCAGATACCGCGAGCGACGAGAATTCCATTTCGTGCGTTTTTTGCGGATGTGATGAGGACTGGTTAGCTGACCTGTAAGAGTCTATCCATAAGAATGTAGAGCAAGTAACACAGTAGTTTCTATCCCCAATGGGATTCTTACACCTTGTAGTTTTTGTTATGAAAAACAAGATGTTATATTTTTCTTTTATGCGCAAAGAGGATTCATTGCGCTTGAGTTTACTTTGACTGTTACAGAAGGAACCTGCAAGGGGTCTGCAAAGATTGTATCGACGGGGGTGATTCCCCTCATCTTTTCGAATTCTGTGATAAGCGGTATGCGATGTTCTATGACGGGGTGCGATTCGTTGCGAATTAGCGGTGTCACTCGCTCCATCTGTTTGCTATTTCATGCAACAAGATGCAAACGAGGCCCTTTGATTTAAAATCCCTCGACGTTCGCGTCGTGCCGGTTCGATTCCGGCCTCGGGCACCATTAAAATTGAAGAAAAAGCCTTACAGATTAAACAGATACGACGCTTCATTGTGTCGTTTTTGTTTTACCCCCCTCCCCCCAGAATTTCTTTCCCACTTTTGCTGAATTGGCCATTTCCTGTCCAGGTGACTTGTTGCTCCCTGTGATTTGCTGTAATCGGCTGGCTGAGTGCTCCGACATAGGCAAGCAGATGTGTCTTGACACTGCGCCGAGGTTGTCTAGGGATGGTCTTTGGTACTGAAGCTAGCGCGGCTTGTTATGGCGCCTGGGCCTCGCGTTTCGTTGGCCAGCAAACAGATTTGAATCCTATGGTTGTATTCATTTTCCCGGGCTGGTCTTGTGGACAAGTTCGGCAATCCAGTCAGCAAATGCACGCACGGCAGGAGACAGAAAACGCTGATGGGGATAAAGCAATGTGACTGGCACCGATGGCGGTTGCCAATCTGCTAGCACCTCGATGAGCCTTCCTGCCTGCAGGTGCTCCAGTACAACATTCTCGGCAAGCTGGATGAGGCCAAAGCCATCGAGGCACATCTTGATATAAAGCCCCGTGTCATTGACGGCTGCGGTGCCGCTCACAGTAACCGATAGAGTCTCTTTACCGCGGACAAAGCGCATTTCGTTTGCATGCCTGGCGAGGCCCGAAAAGTAGTGGACCGCCTGGTGCACAGACAGTTCTTCAGGGGACTGGGGAACACCGTTTTCGTGAAGGTATTCAGGCGAGGCGCAGGTTACCCACCGAAACCGGCCAAGGGGACGAGCAACAAGGGTGGAGTTATTCAGCTCTCCTGTTCTGATCACGCAGTCCACACCTTCCTGAACAAGATCAACCTGCCGGTCACTCACACCTATCATCAGGTAGATATCTGGATAACGTTGGTGAAAGTCTCTGAGATTCGGCATGACGATGGAGTGTGCTATCCCGCTCGGCATATCAACCCGCAAACGCCCCTGTGGCCGCTTGATAGCCTCCGTCAGGCTGGACTCGGCATGTTCAATCAATGAGAGTATTTCCCTGCACTGGCCAAGATACTGCAGGCCTTCAGGGGTGAGGTTCACCTGCCTCGTTGTTCTGTTCAGCAGGCGCACCTGCAGGTATTTTTCGAGGTTTTTAATCGTACTGCTGACTGTCGAGGAAGGCAGTGAGAGGGTCTCTGCTGCCTGCACGAAGCTTCCGGTCTCAGCAACCCGCATAAAGATCTGCATAGCCTGAATACGATCCACAGCCCTTCTCCCTTGAGACGATAACTCTACCGATAGTTCCCATGATTATTCGAAAATCATGAATTATGAAAACAGTTTGGTCATCTTTTTCAGGGTAATAGAGTGCCGTATCTTTTTGCCATTGGCTAGAAAAGAGGCTCTTGAAATGACCGGATACGTTAGAAATATTGTTAATAATCAAGATGTAATACCAGATTCAATCTTGATCAAGGGGGCCACGATCCTCAGCATGGATGAGAGCGTGGGTAACATTGAACGTGGAGACATTCTGATCAGTGGATCAACCATTACGGCCATAGGCGAGAATCTGGAGGCGAATGGTGCCCGTATCATCAATGCTACGAACATGATCGCCATGCCGGGGATGGTGGATTCTCATCGCCACTCCTGGGAGGGACAACTGCGCCGCATCAATCCGAATGCCACTTGTCTGGAAGACTACAGCAACGCCACGCACTTCTCTTTCGCCAAGTACTATCGCCCTGCCGATATGTATATCGGCAACCTGCTGACGGCACTGGGCTGCATTGATGCAGGCATCACCACCGTCATTGACAATTCCCATAACAGCCGCACCGCAGCCCATTCGGACGCCGCCGTCGAGGCCCTGCTGGATGCAGGGATCCGTGCCATACACGCCTCCGGCGCACCGGTATCGGGGGAATGGGACAAGGCTCATTGGCCGGGTAACTGGCAACGCCTGCAAGAGAAATATTTCAAGGACAACCCAGAGAGCCTGGTTTCCCTTGCTGTCATGGCCCAGCTGGAGCCTGCATTGTGGGCCGAGGCTCGCAGGCTGGGACTGCCGATCGTCACTGAATTCTTTGGTTCTTTTATGGCGTCTGAGCTGGAGTCACTGCATCGGCGCGGTCTGCTCGGCCCGGACAATATTTTCAATCACTGTACGTCACTGCCAGATGAGGGATGGAAGATCCTGCGAGAAGCCGGTGTCCGGGTGAATGTCTGCCCGCGCTCCGATGCGCACTATGGCATCGAGGACGGTATGTTTGCCATCCAGGCGGCGCAGCGTCATGGCATCAACCCTGGCCTCAGCGTCGACAATGAAACCTCTTACAGCACTGATATGTTTATGGAAATGCGCGTGGCATTTTACCTGCAGCGGGTGATGGGCATGCATCAGCAGCACTGCTGCGGCTCCGACCACTCGCTGACCACGCTGCCGGCTGCCCAACTTCTCAAATCGGCGACTGTCGATGGTGTTGCCTGTGCAGGGCTGCTGGACAAGGTAGGGAGCCTGACGCCAGGAAAACAGGCGGATCTCATTCTGATCAATGTTGGCGATATCAACCTCTACCCGTCCGGCAATGCCTTTGGCACCGTGGTGCATGCGACAGAGCGCAGCAACATTGATACCGTCATTATTGGCGGGCGCATCGTCAAGCAGCATGGCAAGGTGCTTGGCGTAGACAGCACGCGCCTTCGCGCCGCCATTGATGAGTCCCGTGAGCATCTGTTTGCCGCCGCCGGGTATGAACCTGACATTTTTGCTGACGCCTTCCTGCCGCTGGCACAGGCACACTGACAGGTATGCAACCCATGAGCACACTGTATTACGTCATCGCTTTTGCCGCAGGTCTCGGGATCACGCTGCAGACAACTCTGAATAGCCAGCTGGCACGAGGACTCGGGGGCGATTCGGTCACCGCCGCATTGTTCTCCTTCGCGGCCGGTGCATTCAGCCTCGGGGTCTTCTCGCTGCTGCGTGGCGGATTATTCACCTCGCTTGCGGCCATTCCATCACAGCCTCTGTGGAGTCTGGCTGGCGGCCTGATCGGTGCTTGCGCGCTGTTCAGCTACGTCGTGCTCGCACCGAAAATCGGGTTGTCAGCCCTGCTTGGGTTGGCCATCGTCGGACAGTTGCTCTCATCCCAGGTCATCGACCATTTCGGTCTGCTTGGCACCATCCAGCGTCCGGTATCTTTGATAAAGCTGGGTGGAATGTTGGTCATGCTGACCGGGCTCGTCATCATGTTGTTCGGTGATCGGTTAGCTGAGCGCCTTATGCACTGGTGAAGCGGCCTTCTGATGTTTTGACCTTCACGAACGTCTGCCCCGGGGCAGGCGTTCTGCTGATGGGGTTTGCATCCCGGCTCAGTTCCATGACCTGAATAGGGGGACACAAAGAGGCTCGCCTGACCTGGTCAGGCGAGCCGGCTCATATCGCGTCAGTTATCACCCCTGGACATTGACCAGGATCCGGCCGCGCACCTGGCCTGCCAGGAAGGCATCCCCCAGGGTCACGACCTGGGAGAGGGGCACTTCCCGGGTGAGGAGATGGAGGCGGGTCAGGTCGAGATCCTCGGCCAGTCGGGCCCAGGCCTGCTGACGCAGCGGGCGCGGTGCCATCACGCTGTCGATGCCATAGAGGGTGACGCCGCGCAGGATGAAGGGCATGACGGTGGAGGGGAAGTCCATCCCTCCCGCCAGACCGCAGGCGGCCACGGCGCCGCCGTAGCGGGTAGTGGCGCAGGCATTGGCCAGGGTGTGGCTGCCGACGGTGTCGATGACGCCGGCCCAGCTTTCCTTGCCCAGCGGGCGTCCCGGCGTGGCCAGTTCGGCGCGATCGATCACCTCGGCGGCGCCGAGGGACGTCAGATAGTCGGCCTCGTGCAGCCGCCCGGTGGCGGCCACCACTCGATAGCCCAGCTTGGCCAGGAGGGTGATCGCCACGCTGCCCACACCGCCGTTGGCGCCCGTCACCAGAATGTCACCGTCACCGGGGGTGATGCCGTGCTTCTCCAACGCCATCACGCAGAGCATGGCGGTGTACCCTGCGGTGCCGATGGCCATGGCGTCCCGGGGCTGGAAGCGCTCAGGCAGGGCGACCAGCCAGTCGCCCCGGACCCGTGCCCGCTCTGCCAGCCCGCCACTGTGGGTCTCGCCCACGCCCCATCCGTTGAGCACCACCTTGTCGCCGGGATGCCAGTCGGGATGCTGGCTCTCCAGCACGGTACCGGCAAAGTCGATACCGGGGATCAGAGGGAAGCGGCGTACCACGGGGGCGGCGCCGGTGAGGGCCAGGCCATCCTTGTAGTTGAGGGAAGACCACTGTACCGCCACGGTCACATCCCCGGCAGGCAATATCTCCTCGGAGAGGCTCTGGTAGCTGGCGCGATAACCCGCCTCGTCTTTCTCGATCAGAATACCGTTGAACATCTTGTCTACTCCCATTAATTGGACTGACTGACTATTAATCTTCGTAAAAAAATCACTTTGCTAACTTCATGAAAAAATTGAGAAAAGAGAGCATGGGCTCGGTATCGCCCACCAGGCGTGCGCGCAGCACGGCCCCTTCCCAGCCGATCCAGAACTGATGGGCGAGGGCAGGGCAGTCACATTCAGGGGGCAGCTCCCCCGCCGTCACGGCATCCCTCAGGCAGCGGGCGAGCAGCGCCTCCCAGTCGAGGAGGATCTGCTCGAGGCGCAGGCGCAGCTCGGGGGAGAGCTGCACCACCTCCTGACCCAGGTTACCCACGAGACAGCCCCGCTGGAACCCATAACGGGTCATGCCCCGGCAGGCGCTGTCGACGAAGGCAACAAGACGGGCCAGGGGGGGCAGGCTCTCATCCTCCAGATAGCGCGTCAGCTTGCGGCAGAAGTAGTGGTGATAGGCATCCATGACCGCCAGAGTGAAGTCGTGCTTGGTGGCGAAGTAGTGATAGAAGGAGCCCTTGGGGATCCCGGTCGACTGCAACACCCGCTCGATGGAAGTGGCGGCGATGCCCTGCTCGGTCAGCAGCTCCATGCCCCGGCGGATCAACAGATCCCGGGTATCGGCATAGGTGTGCCCGTGCTGGGCAGGGCGGCCGCGAGGGCGGCGGGGCAGGGGGTCATTGGCTTGCATGGGGCTTATTAGACGCCTCAACTAGAAATGATGCAAGCGCTGCATCGAAGGGACGAAACGAGTGGATGAGATCGGGTAGTCGAGACAAGCTGGCGCCAGCGGGGCAGAAAACAGCGAGGGCGCCAGTGGCGCCCTCGCATCGATGGGTGGCTGCGTCTCAACTGCGCAGCTTGTTGTAGACAAACAGCACGATCAGGGCGCCAACGGTGGCGATGATGATGCTCGGCAGGTTGAAGCCGGTGACCGTTCCCATCCCGAGCAGGGTGCTGACATAGCCCCCCACCATGGCGCCGACCACCCCCAGGATCACCGTCATGAAGAAACCGCCGCCATCCTTGCCCGGCATGATCCATTTGGCCAGGATGCCGACGATCAGCCCCAGTACCACCCAAGTAAGAAATCCCATGGTCTTCTCCTCGTTGTGTGCAGAGAACCAGAGTATATGCAGGGATCCAGCTTGTATCCCGCCACAGCACGGCGTGAGTCAGAAACGGTCATATGAGACTCGCTCCTGACCATGGCAGGCAGAGGGCCTCAGCCGAGCGCGCGGGTGTCGAGGCGCTGCCCGGCGGGGGAGCAGACCAGCACCGACCCCTGCTCGAACCAGTCTCCCAGCACGATGCGCCGCGCCGCACGCCCATCCAGGGTGAAGTCGTGGATGGCGGGCCTGTGGGTGTGACCGTGGATCATCAGGCGGCAGCCGTGCTGGCGCAGCATGTCGTCCACCGCCTCCGGGGTCACGTCCATGATGATCTGGCTCTTGTGGGCATTCTCCATCTGGCTCTGGCCGCGCATCTTGTGGGCGATGGCCTGGCGGCGCGAGAGCGGCAGGCGCAGGAAGAGCCAGCGCAGCCACTTCTGTTGTGTGATGCGGCGAAACTTCTGGTAGCCCTCGTCCCGGGTACAGAGCAGATCCCCGTGGCTCAGCAGCACCCGCTCGCCGTACAGCTCGATGACGCAGGGGTCGCCGAGCAGGGTCATGCCGGCCCGTTTGGCAAACTGGTGCCCCAAGAGGAAGTCGCGGTTGCCGTGAATGAAGTAGAGGGGCACCCCTTGCTGGCTCAGGGCGAGAAAGGCATCGGCCACCTCGCGGTGGAGCGGGTTGGGGTCGTCGTCCCCAATCCAGAATTCGAACAGATCCCCCAGCACATAGAGGGCGTCGGCACCGGGCGCGTCTTCGGCCAGAAAGCGCACCAAGGCCGCCGTCATGTCGGGCCTGCCTTGGCTGAGGTGAATGTCACTGATAAAGAGGGTGCTCATGAGTTCCTGGGCATCATGGTAAGAGAGTCCCGCCTGGGTGCGGACAAGGCCTGTGACCTTGCACGTCGAGCGGGTGGGGGAGGGAAGGGCAGCAGAGCCCCGCAAGGTTGACGCCCTCAAGGGTCAGCAACGCCTCGTAAGGGTCGCCGGACAGACCCAGCAGGCGGCACATGGCCGCTTCCCCCTTGAGCCCTTCATCAACGCGCAGGCGCAGCACCTCCCGGTGGAAGGGGGCGCCAAAGCGCTCAAGCAGGGCGGCCATCAGGCTGAGGTGGCGCCAGCCATGACACATCTCGAGGGGATCAGGGGTGAGGTAGAGCTCGACTGGCCAGCACTGGCCATCTGGCCCGTGGCGTCGCTGCTCGGCGATCCAGACCTGCTCGCCCTTGCTTCGCACCTGCCAGCCTTGTGCTGCCAGTGTCGCGGCAAGGAAGGCCGGATCCGGATGCTGGCAGAGGATGTCGAGATCGCTGCCGGGCCTATCCAGCCCGATGGCGATCGTGCTCACCAGGGCCAGATCGTTGCACAGGGGGCCAAGCTCATTCCACAGGCCGCCGCTCAGCAGGGCGTGGGCCGAGCGCTGACGTGCGTTGCCCTGGGCCAGATAGTCGAGGCGGCGCCAGTTGGGGGCGGCAGATGGAAAAACTGCGGCCGGGGCCGCAGTTGTGTCAGAGCCTGGCCGGCAGGGATTACTCGGCAAGGGTCACCTTGGTGATGACGACGTCTTCGGTCGGAACGTCCTGGTGCATGCGGCCGTAGTTGCCGGTCTTCACGCCCTTGATCTTGTTGACCACGTCCATGCCGGCGGTCACTTCACCGAACACGCAGTAGCCGAAGCCCTGGGTGGTGGCGGACTTGAAGTCCAGGAAGTCGTTGTTGTTCACGTTGATGAAGAACTGGGCGCTGGCGGAGTGTGGTTCCATGGTGCGGGCCATGGCGATGGTGCCGACCTTGTTGGACAGACCGTTGGCCGCCTCGTTCTTGATGGGAGCGCGGGTCTCTTTCTCTTCGAAGCCCGGGGCATAGCCGCCGCCCTGGATCATGAAGCCGTCGATGACGCGGTGGAAGATGGTGTTGTCGTAGTGACCGTCACGGCAGTATTGCAGGAAGTTGGCCACGGTCTCCGGGGCTTTTTCCGCGTTCAGGGTCAGGGTGATGTCGCCGTGGTTGGTGTGCAGAGTAACCATGAGTTGTCCTTTCATTTTGACGCAGGCAGCAAGGTGCCCGCAGGTGTATGGCATAAAGTGGTGGCAATTCTAGCCCATCAGGGCCCTGCGGCATAGATGGCAGGGGGGAGAGGGGGCTTTTTCTGCCTCGTTTTCTATACCGGATGCGGTTAGAATGGCAGGCCATTTTACTCACAGGCAGTGGTCATAAGATGCTGAAGATATACAACACACTCACTCGTCAAAAAGAAGAATTCAAACCTATCCACCCGGGCAAGGTGGGCATGTATGTGTGTGGCGTCACTATCTATGATCACTGTCATATCGGCCACGGCCGTACCTTCGTCGCCTTCGACGTCGTCGCTCGCTACCTGCGTTATGCAGGGTACGACCTCACCTATGTGCGCAACGTCACCGACGTGGATGACAAGATCATCAAGCGCGCCGCCGAAACGCACGTGACCTGTGACGATCTCACCGAGCGCCTCATCGGCGACATGCACCAGGATTTCGATGCCCTCGGCATGGTGCGCCCGGACATCGAACCCCGCGCCACCCAGCACATCGGCGAGATCATCGCCCTGGTTGAAACCCTGCTGGAAAAAGGGCACGCCTACGTGGCGGACAACGGCGATGTGATGTTCATCGTCGAGTCCTACACCGACTACGGCAAGCTCTCGGGCCAGGATCTGGAGCAGTTGCAGGCCGGCGCCCGGGTCGACGTGGTGGATGCCAAGCGCAATCCGCTCGACTTCGTGCTGTGGAAGATGTCCAAGCCCGGCGAGCCGACCTGGGACAGCCCCTGGGGCCCGGGTCGCCCTGGCTGGCACATCGAGTGCTCCGCCATGAACTCCAAGCACCTTGGCAACCACTTCGACATCCACGGTGGCGGCTCCGATCTGCAGTTCCCGCACCACGAGAACGAGATTGCCCAGTCCTGCTGCGCCCACGGCGGCGACTACGTCAACACCTGGATGCACAGCGGCATGGTGATGGTGGATAAAGAGAAGATGTCCAAATCCCTTGGCAACTTCTTCACCATCCGCGATGTGCTGGCCCACTACGACGCCGAAACCGTCCGTTACTTCCTGATGTCCGGTCACTACCGCAGCCAGCTCAACTACTCGGAAGACAACTTGAAGCAGGCCCGCGCCGCCCTGGAGCGGATGTACACCGCCCTGCGCGACCTGCCGGCGGCTGCCGCCGCCGGTGGTGACGAGCAGGTGGCTCGCTTCAAAGATGCCATGGACGATGACTTCAACACCCCGGAAGCCTACTCTGCCCTGTTCGACCTGGTGCGCGAGATCAACCGCCAGAAGGCCGAAGACATCGCTGTCGCCGCCGGCCTCGGTGCCCGCCTGCGGGAACTGGGCGCCGTGCTCGGCATCCTGCAACAGGATCCGGATGCTTTCTTGAAGGGTATTGAGGTGGACGAAGAGGTCGCCGAGATCGAGCGCCTGATCGCCGAGCGCATTCAGGCCCGCGCCGACAAGAACTGGGCCGCGGCGGATGCCGCCCGTAACCGTCTCACCGAGATGGGCATCGTACTGGAAGACAGCGCAGGCAAGACCAGCTGGCGCCGTGCCTAAGGCCGGTGGCGCTGTTGGCGCCTAGTGCCAACAGGTTGAGCCAATAAGAAAACCGCAGCCCTGGGGCTGCGGTTTTTGTTTGGGCGAGGGCCTTGCCCTCGAAGGTGTTTCGCCCGCCCTTCGGGCTGGGGCGAGTGACTTTGGAAAGACCCAAAGTCACCAAAGGTCTTCTCCCCCGGCAAACCGCCCGCTTCGCGGGTTCCCTCGTCTCGTCCAACGGGTCGGACGGAGCGCAGCAGACGGCACATCCCTGTGCCGACTGCGGCTGCGCCATCATCCCTGATGGCGCTCCTGACCCGCTGAACTCGACTCGGCGGATTGCAGGGGGAGCCAATACCGTGCCAGTCCGTGGCTTCATCTTGCATATTGGCTGCCTATCCTGCCTTGGAGCAGTGCAAGGGGGAAATAGCGTTTTGGTAAAAATTATCTGGGCAATATAAATAAAAACCGCAACTCAAGGCCGCGGTTTTTAACTATCACATTGCTCAATGTTTCTAGCGTGTTTATTGAGGTTGTAAAAAACTAGGTTTATTTTTTGGTGAGAAATAGATTTGAGCCTTTAATATATGAAATTTCTTTCTGTTTGGTGATGTCAATATCTAGCTTACTATTGATCCATTGCATGTCAGCCTCTGCGGTTCTGTACATGTAAAGCCGTTTTATTACTATTATTTGAAGTATCTTTTTGACAAAGATATTGTTTTTTGACTCTTTTAAAATTTCCTCGATGTGCCCCCTTGGAATTGCACTCGGTGAGTCAAGTAATTGAGCCAATCTAATCATTTTGTATGATGTCGTTTTTTTATCATCAACAATATGAAAAATATCCTCAAATAAGTTAGCTGAGTTTGCTGCTTGAGCCGGTTTTGTTAAATATATTACGGAAAGGAATTGAATTAGTGCTGACACAGTTTGTTGTGAAGCAACCCTAATTTTTTCTTTATCATTTGATATTCCTTTTCGCTCAATTTTTTTCTCAATCTCGGATATGAGTGCATCCGGATTCTCTCTTATAAACTCATAGAAATTATCTAAGCTTCTCAATGGTGCTGAAAATATTTCGTTTAAAATCTCTCTTTTTTCTAAGCGGTTGATTTTTGCGTATTGGTTCTTCAAAAATTGACCCGCAATTTCGATCGCTTTGAACATAGTAGTTATCTGTGCAACAAGACTTAGATCGTCTGGGTTGTCTTCTTCAATTTCTGATAGACCATCATTATCACTGTCTGCAAGATCTTTAGTTTCATTTACTCTTTGGCGATGTTCTTCAGGTGAAGTTTTGTTATATATTAAATTAGGTGAATGTCGAACAATGTTGGTTAATCCCTCATCTGTTTCGAACGTGACAGGCGAATTATCTCGAAACAATGATGACATTGCATGTTTCATACACTCAATTAAAGTTCTAGTCGAGCTTGAACCAGCATGATGAGCTAAAAATAGTATAGTATGTGCGTTTGATCTAACATAAAGGTGTTTGAAGCAATGATTTATATGTTCAACACATACGTGTAGCTCAATATTATCACTCAAATATAGCCCTTTGAAGAAATAGTATATGTAAGGGTACTTAAATGAGTAGAGTCCTCCATAGTTTGACAATATGTTTGCTGCACACAGCTCTCCAAGCCTAGTTCTTAGCTCTACGGTATGACGCTCATTACTAAAAATACTGTTAAAATTGCTTACCTCTTCGTGCGTTAATTGTTCTCTTGTGTTCTGATGGACATACCAAGATAGTTGACATAAATACTCAAAGTATTCAGTAAGATTTTCTCTTTTTA
Source organism: Aeromonas sp. QDB14 (assembly GCF_027707845.1). Lineage (NCBI taxonomy): Bacteria > Pseudomonadati > Pseudomonadota > Gammaproteobacteria > Aeromonadales > Aeromonadaceae > Aeromonas > Aeromonas sp. QDB14. The sequence continues at coordinate 145,674 of NZ_JAPCJD010000001.1, forward strand.
TCCCATTATTAAGTAGGGACTGTGTGATTAGGAAACGATAATATTCACCTAGTGAACTCTCATTCAACTCACTGCCATGTCCAGCTTCCATGCTTTGCATTAATGTCAAAAGATAAATTGGAGCTGGTGGAATAAGGTTTTTAGATATTATGATACCAATGTTTTTCTCAGCTTTATCTACTTTATTGAAAAGCAAAGACTCATCTTCAAACTTGTTACTACCAACGCTATACCATCTTTTTATAAGTTCATTCCGTTTTCTAAAGCCAAATGGTTGAATAGAGAAATTTCTATATCCATTAAAAGGGTTTACAGTATGCTCATTAATAAATGAAGTTAGATCAAAAAGTTCATTTACTGTGATAACGATGTTTCCAAAGGTACTTTTTAGCTCATTAAGAATGGAGTCTAGCCCACTTGTTGATTTTACTTGAATTTCGTCAAAATTATCAAAAAACAAAATTCTTTTTTCCTTCGGTACTTGTTTGTAAGTGTCGAAAGCAGATTCTTTAGTGTATTGGGCATTTATTGCTGACTCTATACTGCGTGTAAGTTGATTCGGCTTTGATATTTTTAATTCCTTCCCATCCATATAAATTGGATGTAGGCCATTTTTTAAATGTTCAACTAGGAGTGTTTTAAGTAGGGTAGTTTTTCCTGTTTTTTCATCACCTTTTAGGATTATACACTCACCAATAAAATCAACTTTTTTTAACTCGGATGCATCATATAGATGGTTGTCTACATCGTTTCCTATTTCTTTAATATGTGGGTAAACATATATATCACTAATCTTTAGATGGTCCGTGCCTGAGTTTTGGAATGCACCGCCCAAGTCATTATTGTTTTCTAGTATTTCAAATGAGTAGGACAAGCTACCATTCTTATGTTTTGTATCACAGCCATATGTATTTGTACATTCTGAGTTGGCAACGTATATTTGCTCCGCAGGGTCATATTTATAGGTTGAAATAATGTAGTGATGTGAGTCTGTATCAATATTGATGACTGAAAACTCTGAGTTGTTAGAATCATCATGCAATGATGCCCCTTCGATAAAAACACATTCGCCAGAGTTTTGTTCATATGTATCGGTCACGGTAGGCTGATGTTCATGGCCTGTTACTATGAAGTTTGAATGCTCTCTGGTGTTTTTCCTGAAGTCATGATAACAACTTTGTGAAAACCAATTGAACGGGTGATGAAATAGAGTTATTACAATATCGCTTTGGTTGATTTTACCGAAATTAATTGCATTGTTTGGAATTATCATTTTTCCTTGTTTTTCATGCAACTCTGAGCACCAAGATGTATTTATTAGTGCAAATCTAACTGTTGTATTGACATGTACGTAGTCAAATGTTTTAAAGATTTTAGAGTGTTCGATGTAATTAGGATTTACGTCTTTTTCAAACTTAAAATACTCATCTTGTATAGATGCAATTTGATTTATGGTTTCATTCTCTAAACTAGAATTACTATTAGATGTTAAAAATTGAAGTAAGATAGATCTGGCTTGGTTTGCATTGCTAAAGTTACAGTCATGATTTCCAGGCACTATGATTATCTCAACAGGCTTTTTAGTATCTGCATTAATGTCATTTTTTAGTTTCTCTATAAACCTAGATGCTATTAAATACTCATGTTCTTTACCGCTGAATGCAATGTCTCCGGTGATCGCTATGAATATAACGTCAGAGGATGATGCATGATAGGATGTGAGATTAGTAAGATTTGGAACTATTTTTTCAAGAAATTCCTCCTCCGTTGTTCCTTTTATATGAATGTCACTTAAATGGAGAATTGAAATTTTCATGCTTATCACTTATGTGGTTTATTAATTGTGGTTAATGGTTATAGGTTCGATTAAAAAACATAATAGGACGTTCGAGAAATAAGGTGTTATTACAGTGAAATACTCACTCTCGGGCCTTCAATATAAAACCGTTTCCCGATAGGGATGGGTGCCGCTTGTCGTTATACTCACCATGATTTTTTCACCAATGAAGCTACGTTGATAATTCTTGTTTCATTGGTGAGGCAATCTGGTCACGCCATGGGGTGGGCGAGGGGTTGGCTCTGAGATAACAACCCGCCCGATTTTTGCCCCGAATAGACGGGGGGTTACCACAGTGCAATGCGCTGCGCTTGGTGTACCCTGCGCCTGTTAACCGGCCTCGGTGCTGCGGGTTGGGTGTTGCCCCCCTGTTGTTCGCCGAGGTGAGGGCACAAGGTCAGGAGCGCCGTCATGGACGACGGCGCAGACGCAGGCGGTACAGGGATGTACCGTCTGCGTCGTTCCGCCAGACCTTTTGCCTGAACCGAGGGAACCCAACGCAGGAGGGCGAACAAGTGGGGGTGGCCTTTCTTTTGGTGACTTTTCTTTGGCCACGCAAAGAAAAGTCACTCGCCCAAGCCCGAAGGGCGGGCGAAACCCTGTCGAGGGCAGCGCCCTCGTGTCCTGCATGGCGAAGCCATGTCAATCCAGCGGTCTACGACATCGAGTAATGATGTTACCGACTCCTCACCCTGGCCCTCTCCCCCAAAGGGGCGAGGGGATAAGGGCGAAACCCGGTCGAGGGCAGCGCCCTCGTGTCCTGCATGGCGAAGCCATGCCATTGAGGCGTGGGGTGGCATTCGCCAGGCAATGGCGTTACCGAACCCCTCACCCTGACCCTCTCCCGCAAGGGGAGAGGGGACTGTTACCGCGGACGATTACGCTTCGCTAATCGACCCTACTCGACTCTACCAATGGTTTCTAACGTCTTACCCGCAGGGGAGAGGATGGAGCCTCGAGGCTGACGGGCACTCCCGTCGAGGGTGACACCCTCGCCCCTTGCCGCAGGCGCGGGATGCCGGGCTGGCATCCGCCAGAATTGCTACCGCCCCTGGCTCTCGCTACCACAATGCGCCGCTGACCCGACGGGACGAAACAGGGGCCAACGGGCACCCATTACCATCCTACGGAGCCGACGGGGCCCGATCCACGGCTATTGCTGAGGGATGTGTCAGAAATGATGGGTTTTTTGCGCTGGTTCAAAGTTATGGCCCGGGGCGGGCCGCCGGGGGGGCCCCGGGCGTGGCGGCGCGCCCGCCAGGCCGTGAGCGGGTGGGTGTTTTCCCGGTCTACCCCTTTCTCGCACTTGTCTGGCGTGCCCCGAGTTGGCTAAGGTGTGCGGACATGACATGCAAGCTGGGAGAGAGGCATGGACAAGATATTGCAGGCCCTGTCGGAGCGGGTTACAGAGGCGCGGGATCTGGAGAGCCTGACCCGCCCCTTGCTGGAGATGCTGGCGTCGGTGACCGGGCTGGAGTCGACCTATCTCACCGAGATTGACCTCGGGCAAAGCACCCAGCATGTCCGTTATGCCCGCAATGTGGCCGGGCTGCAGATCCCCGAGGGGATGACGGTGGAGTGGAGCGATACCCTGTGTCGCCGTGCCATCGACGAAGAGATTGGTTACACCGATGACGTCGCCGCTCTGTGGGGGGACTCCCAGGCGGCCAGCGAGCTCGGCATTCGCTCCTATCTGAGCAGCCCGGTGCGCACCTCGACCGGCTCCCTCTATGGCACCCTGTGCGGCGCCAGTACCGAACAAAAACCCGCGGTGGCGGGGGCGCAGCAGCTCATCGCCTTCTTCGCGCACCTGATTGCCGAACAGGTGGAGCGGGAGCAACTGCTGCGGCAATTGCAGCAGGCCAACGACGAGCTCTCGCGCCTGGCCCTCTCCGATCCCCTCACCGGGCTCCCCAACCGCCGCGCCCTGATGCTGGAGCTCACCCGCCTCTTCTCGTTGTCGGAGCGGACGGGGCATCCGGTGCTCATCGCCTTTGTGGATCTCGATGGCTTCAAGGCCATCAACGACGAGCATGGCCACGAGGCGGGGGACAGGCTGCTCACCGCCATGGCGCGGCAACTGAGCGAGACCCTGCGTGGCGGCGATCTGCTGGCCCGCTTTGGGGGGGACGAGTTCGTGGCCGTGGGCATGGGGCCTTTCCCGGACGCCGACACGCAGGACGGGGCGGTGGCGGCGTTTCGCCAGCGCCTGTTCGAGCACAGCGTGCTGTCACTGCCGGTGGGGGACAAGGTGATCCATTATCCCGGTGCCAGCGTGGGGGCGGTGGCCGTGATGCCGGCCGAGGTCAGCGTCGAGGAGGCGCTGAACCGGGCCGATGCGAGCATGTATGCGGTCAAGCGCCAGCGCCGGGCCGCAGGGGAGGGCGGGAACCCGCCTCCTTCCAGTCAGGTGTCTGCCCCGCGATAGCAGCGGGGCGGGTTGAGAGGGCACAGGGTGGCGCGTCCACCCGGGTGCCAGCCTGTTTTCCCTTTTATCGGTTCGGAGCCCATACCATGGTTCATTTTCTTGTCCGCCGTGTGCGCGCCCTGGCCGGGCGGGCGGCCACCCTGGTGGCCGGACTCTGCGAGTTTCAGCAGCGCATCTGGGTGGTCAGCATCGTCAAGGAGTCCTACACAGATACCTTCGTGGTCAACGAAGGGGGCTTCGAGGAGCCCTTGCAATGGATGCGCCGCAAAGGCTACAGCGCCGAGATGCTGGCCAGGGTGGAGGCCATGGCCCGATCCCAGGTGCTCCAGCTCGAGTGCGCCGGGCAGCATCACCGTCTGATGCGGGTGAAATAGGGGCGAAGCCGCCCCCTGATGGCCTGGGCGGCACCGCCGCTCGGGCATTGACCACATATTCTGCCGCCATCTTCGTATCAGACGGGGAAAATGGGTCGCCAGTCATGATTTTTCCGTGGTTCTCTCCGGTTTCAGGCCACCGGAGTAGACGCAAATCGCGGAGTTGTAGCTGTTGAAGGTGACCGCGTAGTTGAAATCGCAGAAATAGGCCGGGTGCTTGGTGGCGACAATGTCCCCCGCCTTGCATTTGTCCTGCATCCCCTCCACCAGGGTGTCGTTGTTTGACCCGAGGCAGGCCTTGCCGGTGGTCTTGTCACCGCCGCAGGCCATCAGAAGGGCGCAGACCGAGAGACTCATCAACCATTTCGCTGTGTTGTGCATGTGTATTCCCAAGAGATCGCAGAGATGGCGGGGAAGGGCGTGAGCGCGGCGCTGCCCGATGAAGGCGGTCGGCGGGCACGCTGCCGCCCCTGACTGTCGCTGCCACCGTGCGCCCTGCCCCTTGCCGTGAAAAAGGGGCCAACAGGCTCCTGCGCCCTATATTACGGACCCGAGGCGGTCTGCGTCACCCCTTGTCGTTGCAAGTGGCGAACATTAAACGGGTTTCGTGCGCTGGCTCAAAGGCGGGCCGGGGCCTTGGCGGCACCGGCGGGGGAAGAGGTCAGGGGGAGGGGAAGTATTTGTACTGGAGCTGCTGGAAGTCGCTGCTGGCCAGCACCTGGGTCAGGCCGAGCTGGAACTCCCTGACCAGGGCATCGTCAACCGGGTGGCTGAAGGCGAAGCAGTACTGCTCGGAACTCAACATCCAGCGCACCTCGAACTGGGCGGGATCCAGCTGCTGGGTCTTGATGAGATCCAGCAGGGTGGATTTGTTGCTGGAGATCAGCTCGACCCGGCCCGAGGTGAGCATGCGCAGGGCCTGGGAGAGGCGGTTGGCGGTCATGATCTTCTGCTCGTCGAAGCCGGCGTTGAGCAGCAGTTGCTCCCCCACATCGGATCGCACGGCGCCTATGGTGTAGCGCTGGGCATCTTCCAGGCTGGTCAGGGTCAGGGGGCGACTGGCGAGCCCCATCAGCACTATCTCGGCATAGCCGATGGGGCAGGCCCACTTGAACAGGGGATTGCGCGCCTCGGTGCGGGCGGTGGAGAAGAGCACCACATTGGGTTTCTGGGTCAGCAGGTAGTAACCCCTGGCCCAAGGGAGGATGCTGACGGGCTGGACAGGGGTGCCGGTCTTTTGCCACACCAGGTGCAGCAGGTCGATGGCAAAGCCGGTCGGGGCGCCATCCTCCCCGGTGAAGTTGTAGGGTTTGTACTCTTCGGTGAGGTAGTGCAGGCTGGCGAGCGCCGGGCTGGCCTGGGTCGCGGGAGTGCCCCAGACCATGGCCGCGAGGGCGGCGCAGGCGACCAGTCTGCGAAGGGGGACTGCAATGTCTGTGTTCATCCTGACCGTCCTGCTGCCGAGTGCCCAGTTTCAAGTGTTGCCAAGTCACGGCGTTTCGCCACCCGGCGAAGACGTTATCCGCCGGGGGCCGTCATCATCTTGCCACTCACAACCGGGTCGGCGCCCCCTTTTTACCAGGCCGGGCGGGTGTGACCCAGGGGGGTGAACGCTTCGTCCCTCAGCCCTACCAGCAGGGTGCTGCCATCCTCTTGCAGGCGAAACTCGCCGTAGCGGGCCGACTCATATTGATCTCCCGTGCCCTCTTCGAAGAAGAAGGCGTCTGGCCCGATAAACCACTGGCCGTCGCGCTGGCGCACCTTGAGCAGGCGCTCCTCCGGGCCCGGGGCCTCGGGCTTGCCCCCTTCCACCCAGTGCACCACCTGATGTTCATCCAGGCGAATGACCAGGGTGTGGGGGCCGGCGGCGGCCTGGCGGCCCGCCAGCTGGCGGGCGAGGGCGTAGTTCAGGCGCATGTAGTCCCCCTGCATCAGGGAGCGGGGGTCGACCGGTGCCAGCTCGATCAGCACCACCTCCCCCTGGCTCATGGCGTGCTCGAAGCGCCAGACGGTGGCGTTGATGCCGGCGAGCAGGGCAAGACCGGTCAGCAAAAAGGCGAGGCGTCTCATGAGGGGCTCCCGTTGTGAAGGTGCTTGAGCCACTGACGGGTACCGAGCAGCAGGGCCCCCGAGGCGAGCAGCAGCCAGGACTTGGTCATCAGGGTCAGCCCCAGATCGTAGTAATAGAGGGAGCCAAAGCCGAGCAGCAGGAGGCCTGCCAGGGTCATCAGGGCCAGGCTGCCGGCGTAGAAGCCGAGCACCAGCACCAGGGCGCCAGCCCCCATGCCGGGAATGATGGCGCTGATCACCACCAGCGGCAGCCCGTAGCGCAGCGGCAGCCTGAGGCGAACCATGACCGCGAGCAGCAGGGCGGCGCAGAGCAGGGGATTGAGCCAGAGAGGCAGGCGGGAGCTGCCGAGCTCATTGAGGACGCTGGTGCCTCCCTCCCACAGGGGGTGGTGCAGCCGTCCCAGCACCAGCAGGGAGAGTGCCAGCCCCAGGGTGAGGGATTCATAGAGCAGATGGCGGGTGGGATCGCGCTCCGCCTGCAGCCAGCACAGGGCGACGGCGCCCATCACCAGCGGCAGAGCCAGCAGGTGCAGGCCGAGGCAGGCGAGGGCGAGGGTGAGCAGGATGGCGGCGGCGAAGCTGTGGAACAGCCTGATCAGCCAGTGCTCGAACAGGGCGGCCACCCCGAGGGAGAAGGCAGTCAGACCGAACCAGAGCCACGCGACGTTCAGATCCAGCCTGTCCAGCAGGCCGTAGAGCAGCCAGGCATCTGCCGCCAGCGCCAGCGCCAGCACGAACTGATCCCAGAGATCGCTGCGGGTCGCCATGCGGTTGAGACCGAGGGCGGCGGCCATCAGCACCATCCCCATGGTGAGGGCGTTGTTGGGGTCGCGGGTCAGCTGCTCGAAGGCCATGAAGAGGAAGAAGAGCAGGAAGAGGGCGGCTATCCAGCCCACCATGCCGAGCAGAAAACGGCCCGACCAGTGGGGCTGTTCATCCCGGGGAGCATCCCCTTCCACAAGTTGGGCAGCACGCAGGCGCTCCCAGGGGGTGAGATCAGACATGCTGCCTCCGTTGTTGTTGCAGCCAGCGGCTGGCCATCACCGACAGGCCGATGGCGATGAGGGCCAGCAGCAAAAAGCCGTTCATGTCCGGCTCCATCCACTTGCCAAGGGCCGCGAGGATGACGGCGATGAGGCTCAGGCACCCCATGGCGAGTCCGGCGATGAACCTGTGGTGCCAGCGCAGGTAGGCGGCGCCGAGCCAGGCGAGCCAGGCAGGCCAGACCCAGGGAGAGGCGACATCGAACAGGGCCAGCAGGGTAAGCAGGGTGATGCCGAGCCCCGCGGCCAGCCCCGCGAGCCAGGAGGGCATCAGGGCGTAGCGGGCGGGCACCAGGATGAGCAGACCCCAGAGGGCGGCGTTGAGCAGGGTCAGGCACCAGCCGAGGGCCTCCTCGTTGAAGGAGAAGAAGAGATCGAGAAGGCCGAGCCGCCAGTAGAGCACCAGGGCGAGCTGACCGAGCAGCCAGGCCAGGGTCCAGAGCAGCGGGCTTCTGCCAAGGGCCGCCAGCGGCAGCAGCATCAGGGCCCAGGTGGCGAAGAGCTGCCAGGGGTCGGCGCCGGTCTGGTAAGTCTGACCCACCAGGGCGAGCAGGGCGCCGAGGTTGAGGGCCAGGGCCAGCAGCAGGGCCTGGCGCGGGGTGTCACTCATGGGTTTTCGCCAGAGCACCAGGAGCATGGCGAGCAACGGCAGCTCCAGCAGGGCGAGACGTGAGAGGCGCCCCAGGGCCTGCCAGTTGAAGGCGACGAAGAAGACGAGGCCGGCGCCAAGGCAGAGGCAGCCGAGCCAGAGCAGCAGCCTGTCGAACAGCCACTGCCAGCGGGCAGGGCCGGGGGGCAGATCGCACAGGGCCAGGGCGGCAGGCAGCGAGGCCCGTGGCAGGCGGCCGCGCCTGACCCAGTCGAGCAGGGTCTGTCTTGAGGTGAGGTGCATGGGGGCTCCTGAAGCCGTGATGCCTGAAAGATAAGGCATTATGGCACGGCGCCGCGTCTCGGGGCAGGGGCGCCGTCGGCGCTGCGACACAGGTCGCGGCACGGGGCCATGTCTTTGCACTAAAAAGGCCCCCGCCGTGAGGAGGGGGCCTGAAGGACGTCCGGGGCGGCGGTGGCGATCAGTGCTCACGCTGATCCCCCGCCGGCTTCTATGGAGGTCAGGCGAAGATCAGGGTGGAGATGCCAAGCCCCGCAAAGAGGATGGCGCAGGCAATGCGGATCCCCTTGAGGGGGAGCTTGTCGGCCCCGAGTTTGCCGAGCAGCACCACGGGCACGTTGGCCAGCATCATGCCGAGGGTGGTGCCGGTGATCACCTGGATCAGGGAGTCGTATTTGGCTGCCAGCAGCACGGTGGCTATCTGGGTCTTGTCACCGATCTCGGCGATGAAGAAGAGCACGAAGGTGGCCATGAAGGGGCCGTACTTGTCCAGGGAACTCTCTTCATCATCCATCTTGTCCGGCACCAGGATCCAGGCGGCCATGGCGATGAAGGCGCCAGCGACCAGCCAGGTCATCACCTTGGGATCCATCCAGCGACTGATGAATTCCCCTATCCAGGCGGCACCCGCGTGGTTGAGCAGGGTGGCAGCCAGCATGCCGGCGATGATGGGCCAGGGTTTGCGAAAACGACAGATGAGCAACAGGGCCAGCAGCTGTGTCTTGTCGCCGATCTCGGCGATGGCAACGCTGATGGTGGAGGTTAACAAGGCTTCCATAAAAATGACCGGGGGACGGAATTGTTATAAACCAAAGACAAGCCTGCGCCATCCGTCCCCGGTTTTGGCACTGGCCCGTCAAAGGTCTTGTCAAATCCGGCATTGCCCGGATCACCCTGACCATGGTGAGTTGGCACCAAGTATGTTGATCAGGATCGCGCACGGAACGGGTCCGTGGCGAGACTACTCCCCCTCGATGGGAGCGGGCATTCTAGGGAAAAACCCCCGGTGAGGCAAGGCGCGGGATGGGGAATTATCCCCCCACCAGTTTGACCTGAAAGCCGGCCTTCTCCAGTTCCGCCTTGATAAGGTCCCGTTTGTCCCCCTGGATCTCGATGCTCCCCTCCTTGAGACCGCCGCCGGTACCGCACTTCTTCTTGAGCAGGGTGGCGAGGGCCTTCTGCTGGTCGACGGGAACGCCATGGATGCTGATGACCCCGGCCCCCTTGCGTCCCTTGGTCTCGCGGCGGATGCGCACGACCCCGTCGGCGGGGAAGGGGGAGGCGTGCTGGGCGGGGGCGGATTCCTTGATCATGCCGCCGTCCGTGCTGTAGACCAGGCGGCTGTTGTTGTCGTGACTCATGGCAATACTTTGTCGGTTAGCTAAGCGGAGTTTGATTTTACGCAAATAAATGTTGAGGGCACAGCTTATAATCCCCCCCATTAAAAGCGAATTATTCTTGTTTAACTTCAGGAGCCCGTCATGGTACTCACAGAGCTGTCGCCGGGACAGAGCGCTCGCATCACGCACATGAACCACCTTGGCCGCGCCTTGCGGCGCAAGTTGATGGTGATGGGGCTGCTGCCCCAGACCGAGATACTCTATCTGCGGGCCGCCCCCTTGGGGGACCCGCTCCAGATCCAGTGCCAGGGCATCTGCCTCTCCATGCAGCGGAGTCTGGCCCAGCAAATCGAGGTGGAGCCGGTATGAGCTACAACCTGGTCACAGTGGGCAATCCCAACAGCGGCAAGACCTCCCTGTTCAACGCCCTGACCGGCTCCCGCCAGCAGGTGGGGAACTGGAGCGGGGTCACCGTCGACAAGAAGATGGGGGCCTTTGCTGCCCGCGGGCAGGAATACACCCTGGTGGACCTGCCCGGCATCTATGCCCTGGCCAACCAGGAGGCGAGCCTGGACGAGCAGATCGCCAGTCGCTTCGTCCAGCGCCAGCAGCCGGATCTGCTGCTCAACGTCATCGATGCCGCCAACCTGGAGCGCTCCCTCTACCTCACCCTGCAACTGCGGGAGCTGGGGCTGCCCATGGTGGTGGTGCTCAACAAGATGGATCTGCTGCAAAAGCGGCGCATCACCATCGACGAGGCCTTGCTCGCCAAGGCGCTGGGGTGCCCCGTGGTGTCGCTCTCGGCCCACAATCGCCAGCAGGTGGCGGCCTTCAAAGAGGGGATCCACCAGTTTATCGGCCAGCCCCAGCCCGCCCTGGTGCTCGACTACGGTCAGCCCCTCGAGGGGGACATCGCCGAGCTGGAGACTCTGCTCGCCCCCCATCATCTGCATCGCCGTGGCCGCGCCCTGCGCCTGCTGGAGGAAGACATCGCCATGCAGGAGACCCTGGCGGCGGGGCAGCAGGCGGCGGCCGACAACGTGGTGAGCCGCGCCCACCACGCCCAGGACATCGACCTGCAACTCGCTGATTTGCGCTACGGCCATATCCACCACTGGTGCCAGCAGGCGTGCCGCCATCAGGACAAGCTCACCGTCGCCCAGAGCGAACGGCTGGACAGGGTGCTGCTCAACCGCTGGGTGGGCATCCCCTTCTTCCTGCTGGTGATGTACCTGATGTTCATGTTCGCCATCAAGGTGGGCAGCGCCTTCATCGACTTCTTCGACATCCTCGGGGGGGCCCTCTTCGTGGACGGGGTGCACCACCTGCTGGGGCTGATGAGTGCCCCCGATTGGCTGGGAGCCGTGCTCGCGGACGGCGTGGGTGCCGGTTTGCAGACGGTGGCGACCTTCATCCCCGTGGTGGGCTGCCTCTTTCTCTTCCTCGCGGTGCTGGAGAGCTCCGGCTATCTGGCCCGCGCCGCCTTCGTGGTGGACGCCCTGATGCGTCGCCTCGGCCTGCCCGGCAAGGCCTTCGTCCCCATGCTGATGGGCTTTGGCTGCACCGTGCCGGCGGTGATGGCGACTCGCACCCTGGGGTCGGAGCGCGAGCGGCTGATGACCTCGGCCATGGCACCCTTCATGTCCTGCGGTGCCCGTCTGCCGGTCTACGCCCTGTTCGCGGTGGCCTTCTTCCCCGAGTCGGGGCAGAATCTGGTGTTCGGTCTCTATCTGTTCGGCATCCTGGTGGCGGTGCTCACCGGCCTCTTCCTGCGCAGCACCCTGCTGCCGGGCAAGAGCGACTCCATGGTGATGGAGATGCCCGATTACGAGTGGCCCCGTCCGGTGGACGTGGGGCTGCGCACCTGGCAGAAACTCAAGGGCTTCATCTTCGGCGCGGGCAAGACCATTGTCCTGATGGTGGCGGTGCTGAGCGTGCTCAACTCCCTCGGCACCGACGGCAGCTTCGGCAACCAGGATCAGGAGAACTCGGTGCTGAGCAAGCTGAGCCAGTCCGTGACCCCGGTGCTGCATCCCATAGGCGTGCGGGACGACAACTGGCAGGCCACGGTGGGCATCCTCACCGGCATCTTTGCCAAGGAGGCGGTGGTCGCTACCCTCAACAGCCTCTACGCCGGCGGCGCCCGTGATGAGGAGGAGAGTGAATACTCCCTGCTGGGCAGCCTGAAAGCGGCGCTGGCCACCATTCCCGCCAACCTGGCGGACATCGACCCCGCCGATCCCATGGGGCTCAAGGTGGGGGATCTGGAGGACAAGCAGGCGGCAGCCGAGGCCCAGGAGGTGGACACCTCCACCTACGGCAACATGCAGACCCACTTCGACGGCGTGGCCGGAGCCTTTGCCTACCTGCTGTTCGTGCTGCTCTACATGCCCTGCGCCGCCGCCATGGGGGCTCTGGTGCGAGAGACCGGTCGCCAGTGGGCCCTGTTCACTGCCGCCTGGTGCAACTACGTCGCCTTCCTGTGCGCCACTCTCTTCTATCAACTGGCGACCTTCGCCGCCCACCCGGCGCAGAGCCTGGTCTGGAGCCTGAGCTATCTGTTCTCCCTGGTGCTGCTCTGGTGGCTGGGGCGTCGTCACGGCGACATCGTCGCCCGCAAGGTGGTGACCCTGTGAAGGGGCTCATGGTCAGGGGCGAGTGCGCCGAGAGGGAGGGTATTCTGTGATCCTGCGTGAACTGGGGGACTATCTGGCCCTTCACAAGAAGGTGAGCCGGCGGGCACTGGCCCGCCACTTCCACACCTCCGAGGATGCGGTAGAGGCCATGCTCGGGGTCTGGATGCGCAAGGGGCGCGTCGCCAAGCGGGAGAGCCGCCTGTGTGGCGGCTCCTGCTGCGGCAAGCACGAAGAGGTGACGTTCGAGTGGTGCGAGCCCGGCCAGATAGGGCTGATCCAGAAGGGGTGATGCCTGCCCATATGCAAAAGGGAACCCGAGGGTTCCCTTTTTCGTGGCCGCCGGGCCCGTCTCAGAAGAGGTCGCCCTCGTCCTTGGTGGGCTCCAGGCTCCAGCCGCTCGCCGCCGCGCTGTTGCCAATCTGGCCCTTCTCCCGCCAGAGTTTGATCTTGAGGCGCAGGTTGTTCTGGGAGTCCGCGTTCTTCACCGCCTCCTCCTCGTCGATCACCCCCTCGACCACCAGATCGAACAGAGTGCTGTCGAAGGTCACCATGCCAAGGGCCCTGGATTTTTCCATGATCTCCTTGAGGCCGCCAAACTCGCCGCGCTTGATGAGATCGCGCACCGTGTGGGTCCCGAGCATCACCTCCACCGCCGCCCGGCGCCCGCCGTCCGTGGTCTTCACCAGCCGCTGGGAGACAAAGGCCTTGAGGTTGTTGCCAAGGTCGTTGAGCAGCTGGGGTCTGCGCTCTTCCGGGAAGAAGTTGATGATGCGATCCAGCGCCTGGTTGGCGTTGTTGGCGTGCAGGGTGGAGATGGCCAGATGCCCGGTCTCCGAGAAGGCGAGGGCATGCTCCATGGTCTCCCGATCGCGGATTTCACCGATGAGGATGACGTCCGGCGCCTGGCGCAGGGTGTTCTTCAGGGCCGCGTGGAAGCTGCGGGTATCCACCCCCACCTCCCGCTGGTTGATGATGCTCTTCTGGTGGCGATGGACGAACTCCACCGGATCCTCGATGGTGATGATGTGGCCGCCGCTGTTGCGGTTGCGATGATCGATGAGGGCCGCGAGCGATGTGGATTTGCCGGACCCCGTGCCGCCGACGAAGAGCACCAGACCCCGCTTCTCCATGATGGTGTCGAGGAGCACCGGAGGGAGTTTGAGATCCTCGAAGCGGGGAATCTCGGTCTTGATGTTGCGCGCCACCAGGGAAACTTCATTGCGCTGCTTGAAGATGTTGACCCGAAAACGGCCTATCTGGGGCAGGGAGATGGCGAGGTTCATCTCCAGCTCTTTCTCGAACTGCTGTTTCTGCTCGAGATCCATGATGTCGTAGGCGATGCGGGCCACCTCGCCCGGCCCCAGGGGCTCCTGGGTGAGGGGGCGCAGGGCGCCGTTGAACTTGGCGCAGGGGGGGGCGCCGGTGGAGAGATAGAGATCGGAACCGTCCTGTTTGGCCAGGATCTGCAGCATGTCTCTCAATTCCATGAGGGGCCTCGTCGCTCAAAGGGCTGGGGGATGATGAATGGCTTGAGTGTACAGCCTCAGGCGCCGGTCAGTTTTTCGCGGAACACAAAAAAGACCGCGCCCAGGATGCACAGACCCGCCCAGAGGTAGTCCCACTTCAGGTCTTCTTTCAGATAGAAGATGGAGAAGGGAACGAACACGGTGAGGGTGATCACCTCCTGCAGGATCTTGAGCTGGCCGACGGAGAGCACGGTGTGACCGATGCGGTTGGCGGGCACCTGCAACAGGTATTCGAACAGGGCTATCCCCCAGCTCACCAGGGCGGCGATGATCCAGGGTTTGTGATTCATGCTCTTGAGATGGGCGTACCAGGCAAACGTCATGAAGACGTTGCTGCAGATGAGCAGGCCGATACTGGTCATGATGGGGTTCATTAGGTTCTCCTTTTAAATCAATGCATTTTATCTCGACTCCATGGGTTTTCATAAGTGGTGCTTGAGGGTATTTTTAGCTCACAAGGATGTAACAAAAGAAGGCGAAAGCTGGATGGGCAAGACAAGCTGGGGTGCGCTTTGTCTGTTGTTTGCCTGCTGGGCGCAAGGTGCGCCGACCCTGACGGTGGCCACCGATGTCTGGCCGCCGTTTCGCATGCTGGCAGAGAACGACGACTTCCAGGGGCTGGATATCGACATTCTGCGCCAGTTGCAGGCACGCAGCGGCATTGTGCTCACCCTCAAACGGGTGCCCTGGGGACGGGCACTCAAACAGATGCAGACCGGTCAGGTGGATCTGATGATAGGGCTGGCTCACACCGAGGAGCGGGCCGCCTTCATCGACTACCTGCAGCCGTCCTATTACCAGTGCCGGCCTGCCTTCTATGGCAAGCCCGCCGCCGTGGCAGGTCTCAGGCGCTACGAGGATCTGCGAGGCCGCGAGATAGGCTATGTGCTCAACTCCGCCTACTTCCCCCCCTTTGATGGCGACACCCAGCTCGACAAGCACGGGGTTCCTACCGAAGACCAGTTGCAGCGCATGGTGGAGCGGGGCCACCTGCCCCTGATGATAGGGACCGACTGCCAGGTGGATTACGCCCTGAGCCAGCACAACGACGCCGGCCTCGTCAAGGCGCCCTTCCAGCCCCCCAACCCGGTGGTGCTCTACCTCGGGATGAGCAAGCACTCACCCCACCACGAGCTGGGCTCCAAGCTGGCGCAGGCGTTGCAAGCCATGGTGGAGAGCGGCGAGATAGCGGCGCTGGCCAAGCCCTACCAGCCTTGACCTTGGGTGGTAACGCGCTGTTATCATGCAGCTTTCCTGCCTGCCCCCCGGCGGGCCTCGCTTCTTGGGGATCCCGTGTATCTCGCTCTCATCCGTCGCCAGCAGCGCTGGCAGCGCCGCTGGCTGCTCCTGCTGTCGCTGCTGACCCTGGCCCTGTTCCTGCTCTCCCTCGCCCTCGGGGAGTTCGTGCTGCTGCCCTGGCAGCCGCTGGGGGATCTGGAGCTGCGCATCCTGCTGGAGTTGCGCCTGCCGCGCGCCCTGCTGGCTCTGCTGGCGGGGGCCTCCCTTGCCTGCGGCGGTGCCGTGCTCCAGGTGATGCTGCACAACCCGGTGGCGGAACCCGGCCTGCTCGGCGTCTCGAGCGGCGCTGGGCTGGCCGCCATGGTGGCGATGGCGGTGGCCAAGGGGCTCGGGCTCTATCTGCCGGGCTGGGGGTTGTCGCTGGCGGCCTTTGGCGGTGCCCTGGTGGTGACCATGCTGCTCATCCGTCTCGCACGCCGGGCACGGCTCGGCCATGGGCGGCTGCTGCTGTTCGGGGTCGCCATCGGCATCCTCACCAATGCGGCCATGACCTGGCTGATGTATTTCGCCGACGACGGCGCCTTGCGGGAATTCATGTTCTGGATGATGGGCAGCCTCGCCTACGGCAGCCAGCAGCTCGCTTGGTGGTGGCTGGTGCTGCCCCTTACCCTCGGCTGGCTCTGCTGGCAGGGGCGGGCACTGCAACAACTGCTGCTGGGGGAGACCCAGGCCCGCCTCATGGGGTTGAACGTGGACAGCATGCGGGTACGCCTGGTGCTGGCGGTCTGCCTGCTCACCGGGGTGGCGGTCTCCCTGTGCGGCGTCATCGGTTTCGTCGGCCTGGTAGTGCCTCACCTGCTGCGCCTGTGCGGTGGCAGCGATCAGCGCTTCCTGCTGCCCGCCTCGGCGCTGGGGGGGGGCGCCCTGCTGCTCGGGGCCGATCTGGTGGCCCGCTCGGCGCTGCACGCCGGTGAACTGCCCATCGGGGTCATCACCGCCTCGGTGGGCGCCCCGCTCTTTATCTATCTGCTGCTGAGGCAAGATGCCGATGTGTCCCGCTGATCCCGCCCCCTGGCGGCTGGAGGCCCGCGCCCTGGCCATCCCCCATCGCCTTGCCCCCCTGGATCTCACCTGGTCCGGCGGTCAGCTGGTGGCCCTGCTCGGCCCCAACGGCAGCGGCAAGTCCTCTCTGCTCGGGGCCCTGGCGGGCCTGCTGCCCGCCGATGGCGCCGTCTTGCTGGGGGGAGAGGCCATCACGACCCTGAGCTGGCCCGAGCTTGCAACGCGGCGCGCCATGCTGCCCCAGCGCCAGCCCCAGCTGTTCCACATCCCGGTGTTCCAGGTGCTGAGCCTGGGGCTGGAGGAGGGGGGCCCCGATGCCCAGGCGCAGGCGGTGGCGGATGTGTGCGACGCCCTGGAACTGGCGCCTCTGCTGGCACGGGACTTCAGCCGATTGTCCGGGGGGGAGCAGCAGCGGGTGCTGATCGCCCGCACCCTGCTGCAACTGTGGCCAAGCCTCAATCCGACCGGGCGGGTGCTGCTGCTGGACGAACCCTTGGCGGGGCTGGATCTGCATCACCAGATGGCGCTGCTGCGGCTGCTCAAGCAACTGGCCGCGCAGGGATTGCTGGTGGTGGTGGCCATCCACGACATCAATCTGGCCATCGACTGGGCGGATCGCGTGCTCTGCCTGCAACAGGGCCGCGTGGTGGGGGAAGGGGACGTCGGGATCATCGACGAGGCGCTGCTGGAGCGGGTGTTCCAGATCCGCACCGATCGAATCGAGGCGGCCGGCCGCACCTGGTTTATGCCGAGCCTGTGAGGCGGGCTGCCCCCTCATCCCCAGCCCTTCTCCCATTCTTTTGAAACAAGTGGGAGAAGGGAGCCGCTCCGTCGACTACGGATACAGCATTGAAAACCTGCAGAGGCTGAGTGAAGCCAAGGTGGGCGAGTGAATCACTGTGGAAATGAAAAGAGCCAGGCATCCGTGATGCCTGGCTCTTTTGGTAGAGAGAGCGTTGAGCGGTTGCTCAGGCTTTCTGCTTGTCCAGCCGCACCTGGGCGGCTTCTGCCAGCATGGCCAGCAGGGTTTCGGTGTCACTCCACGACAGACAGGCATCGGTGATGCTCTGGCCGAAGGTGACGGCGCAGCCGTTCTCCACGTCCTGACGCCCTTCCACCAGGAAGCTCTCGGCCATGATGCCGGCGATGCCGGTGCGGCCGCGGCGCAGCTGATCGCAGATATCCTGGGCCACCAGCAGTTGGCGGCGATGATCCTTCATGCTGTTGCCGTGGCTGAAGTCCACCACCAGGCGCTCCGGCAGGCCCACCTGGGCCAGAGCCTCGCACGCCTCGTCGATGCTGGCGGTGTCGTAGTTGGGCCTGTGGCCGCCTCGCAGGATCACGTGGCCGTAGGGGTTGCCGGCGGTGCGGTAGATGGTCATCTTGCCGTCCTTGTCCGGGGAGTAGAAGATGTGGCTGTGACGGGCGGCGCACACCGCATCGATGGCGATGCGGGTGTTGCCGTCGGTGCCGTTCTTGAACCCCACCGGGCAGGAGAGGGCGGAGGCCATCTCCCGGTGAACCTGGGACTCGGTGGTGCGCGCCCCGATGGCGCCCCAGGTGATGAGATCGCTGATGTACTGGCCGGTCACCATGTCGAGGAACTCGGTGGCGGTGGGCATGCCGGTCTCGTTGATGTCCACCAGCAGCTTGCGGGCCAGTTTGAGCCCTTCATTGACGTCGAAACTGCCGTCCAGGCGCGGATCATTGATGAGCCCCTTCCAGCCGACGATGGTACGTGGCTTCTCGAAGTAGGTGCGCATCACGATGCACAGGCTCTCTTTGTACTCTTCCCGCAGGGTGTTCAGACGCAGAGCGTATTCGTGGGCGGCGGCGGGATCGTGGATGGAGCAGGGGCCGACGATGACCAGCAGGCGCTGATCCTCACCGGACAGAATGGCTTCCACTTGGCGGCGGGCATCTAGCAGGTTCTGGGCGATGGTGTCGGTTAACGGGAAGGCGTGCGCCAGCTCGCTTGGGGTGATCAGGGCCTCCAGGCGACGGGTGCGCAATTCATCGGTGTGAATGGACATACGACTCAATTCTCGAGTGGATAAGGTGGGCGGGATGCCAAAATGCAAGGGAATAAAATAAAGCAAAAGTCACCCGATGGAAACCTTGGGCGGCTCTGATAGGATGTGAACCCAAAAGCCATTTCAAATGAGGTAGTTATCGTGGCAAAGCCAGGCGCGACCGGGATCACCCGCATCATCAACGCAACCGGTTACAGCATGAAAGGTCTCAAATCGGCCTGGATCAACGAGGCCGCCTTCCGTCAGGAGCTGCTGCTCATCCTGCTGCTGATGCCGCTGGCATTCTGGATAGGTGACTCCCTCAACGAGATCCTGCTGCTCGTCTGCATCAGCTGGCTGGTGGTGATCGTCGAGGTGCTCAACTCCGCCGTGGAGGCGGTGGTGGATCGCATCGGCTCCGAGCATCACGAACTCTCGGGCCGCGCCAAGGATCTGGGCTCCGCCGCCGTCTTCATCGCTCTGGCCCTCAATGCCCTGGTGTGGGGCGCCCTGGTGGGCCGCAACCTGCTGGGCTGGTGGTAGGTTGCGAGAGCAACCTTTCTCCTGACATAAAAAAGCCCGTCATCACGACGGGCTTTTTGCTGCGCAGATAAGGGCTTATCAGTGCAGGATCCGGGCACGGATGGTGCCATTGATCTCTTTGAGACGGGCCAGGGCCTTCTCGCTGTGCTCGGTTTCGACGTCGATGACCACGTAACCGATCTCGCTGCTGGTCTGCAGGTACTGACCGGCGATGTTGATCCCCTCGTCGGCGAAGATCTGGTTGATCTGGTTCATCACGCCGGGCTGGTTGCGGTGAATGTGCAGCAGGCGGCTGGAGCCCTTGTGGCCGGGCAGGGAGACTTCCGGGAAGTTGACCGCGGAGAGGGTGGAGCCGTTGTCGGAGTATTTGACCAGCTTGTTGGCCACTTCCAGACCGATGTTCTCCTGGGCTTCCTGGGTGGAGCCGCCGATGTGGGGGGTCAGGATCACGTTGTCCAGGCCGCGCAGCGGGGTGAGGAACTCCTCGTTGTTGGACTTGGGCTCCACCGGGAAGACGTCGATGGCGGCGCCGGAGAGGTGGCCGCTCTTGATGACGTCGGCCAGGGCGTCGATGTCCACCACGGTGCCGCGGGAGGCGTTGATGAAGATGGCGCCCGGTTTCATCATGCGAAGTTGCTCTGCACCGATGAGATCCTTGGTGGAGGCGGTTTCCGGTACGTGCAGGCTGATGACGTCAGACATGTTGAGCAGTTCCACCAGGTTCGGCACCTGGATGGCGTTGCCAAGGGAGAGCTTGTTCTCGATGTCGTAGTAATAGACCTTCATGCCGATCATCTCGGCGATGATGCCAAGCTGGGTGCCGATGTGGCCGTAGCCGATGATGCCGAGCTTCTTGCCGCGGGCTTCGACGCTGCGGTTGGCCAGCTTCTCCCAAACGCCGCGATGGCACTTGGCGTTCTTCTCGGGAATGCCGCGCAGCAGCAGCAGGATCTCCCCCAGTACCAGTTCGGCCACGGAGCGGGTGTTGGAGAAGGGGGCGTTGAAGACGGGGATGCCGCGCACGTGGGCGGCGTCGAGGGAGACCTGGTTGGTGCCGATGCAGAAGCAGCCGATGGCCACCAGCTTGGTGGCGGCATCCAGCACCTTCTCGGTGATCTGGGTGCGTGAACGCAGGCCCACGAAATGCACGTCACGAATGCGCTCGATCAACTCCTCTTCCGACAGGGACGTCTTCAGATATTCCACATTGGTGTAGCCGGCTGCCCGAAAGGTCTCCACCGTGTTGGGATGGACTCCCTCCAGCAGCAGTACCTTGATCTTATCCTTGTCCAGCGAAAACTTGACTGTCATGACGTTCCCTCTATTGTTTTGAAAAATGCGTTCAGGCTTGCAGTGTGAAGAAAACCGTAAAGTAGCAAAAACGTTTGGGAGAGGGAATATTTGTGACGAAAGTCAAATTCTTTGAAGTTATCAACGATTGTTGCAGATGTGCTGCTACAAGCCATTGAGGGATAACCAGAAACGGCGCCATGAGGCGCCGTTGTCCATTTGGGGCAGTCAGGTTGACTGACCCGGGCGGGGGCTTGCCCGGAGGGGGAGGTCCGGGGAGCAGGCCTTAGTTGGTGATCACACCCTCGGGGGTGCCGATCAGCACAACGTCGGCGCCACGGTGGGCGAACAGGCCGTTGGTGACCACGCCCACGATGCTGTTGAGGCGGGTTTCCAGAGCCTTGGCATCGGTGATGGCCATGCCCTTGACGTCCAGGATGATGTTGCCGTTGTCGGTCACCACCCCTTCACGCCACACCGGGTTGCCGCCAAGGGCGCGGATCTCGCGGGCCACGTATTCGCGGGCCATGGGGATCACTTCCACCGGCAGGGGGAAGGTGCCCAGCACGTCGACGGTCTTGGTGTTGTCGATGATGCAGATGAACTGGTCGGCCACGGCGGCGACGATCTTCTCGCGGGTCAGGGCGGCTCCGCCCCCCTTGATCATGTCGCGGCTGGCGTTGATCTCGTCGGCACCATCCACGTAGACGGAGAGGGCATCGATGTGGTTGAGGTCAAACACCGGGATGCCGAGACCCTTGAGGCGTTCGGTGGAGGCGATGGAGCTCGACACCGCGCCCTTGATCTGGTCTTTCATGGTCGCCAGTGCGTCGATGAAGTGATTGACGGTAGAGCCGGTGCCCACCCCGACGATGGTGCCGGGTACCACGTATTTGAGCGCAGCCCAACCGGCCGCCTTCTTCATTTCATCTTGAGTCATGATGGATCCTTATGGAAAAAGCGGGCGCATTATATCCAAGCATCCCCCCCAGAGCGACCATGGTGCTCACGTTCCGGCGCAAAAATCCCCAAGATGTAAATCGTTTGCCTGTTTATTGAACCGAAGGGGGCGCCCCCGCCTGATCAGGCAAAGTGCCAGCTGCGGCTGGGGGTGATGATCTGGGGGAGCGGCACGTCCCACTGCTCCCGGGGGACGGCATCCACCTGCTGGCAGTCGTGGGCGAGCCCCAGAGGTCTTGGGCCGAGCTGGTGCTCGTGCCAGCAGGCGAGGGTGCGATCGTAGTAGCCGCCCCCCATGCCGAGGCGGTTGCCAGCCTCATCGAAGGCCACCAGCGGGGTGCAGATGATGTCCAGCATGCTGTGGGGCAGCACCTGCTGCACGTCGAGCTCGGGCTCGGCGATGCCGTAGCGGTTGCGGGTCATGGGGGTGGTGGCGGTGTAGCGCAAGAAGAGCAGGTGACCCGGGGTGAAGGGGTGCAGCACCGGCAGGTAGACCTCCTTTTGCCGGGCCCACAGCCAGTGGATGGCGGGCAGGGGATCGAGCTCCCCGTCGTTGGCCAGATAGAGGGCGATGCGCCTGGCCGCGAGGATGCCGGGGTGTTCCTGGAAGCGTTCGACCAACTGCTGGGCCGCCGCCTGCTGCTCGGCCTGACTCAGGCTTTTTCTGCGCTGGCGAATGAGCTGGCGCAGGTTCTGACGTTCGGGTTGGGTATCCGGCATGGGGACTCCTGGGCAAGGGTGGGCTGGCGCTACCTTAGCAAGGGGCCGACGGGATGAAAAGCCGATGGCGGGGCCGCCAGCCGGGCGGCCCCTGAGGTCGGGCCTCAGGAACGGTGGGGGGCGGGAGCCACTGCGCCCATCTGGTGCTTGAGGAAGACGGCCACGATGGCGGCCAGGGGCAGCGCCATGGGGTAGAAGCTCATGCTCACGACCAGGATCGGCGAGAGGGCGAAGATGGAACCCAGCAGCAGCGCCTGGGCGCCCCAGGGGATGAGCCCCTGTACCACGCAGGAGAAGATGTCCAGCATGGAGGCGGCGCGGCGCGGGGTGACCCCGTGATGGTCCGCCAGATCCCTGGCCACCTTGCTCGCGACTATGATGGCCACGGTGTTGTTGGCGGTGCACAGGTTGGTGAGGCTCACCACGCCGGCGATGCCGAGCTCGGCCGCCTTTTCGTTCTGTTCGCCATCGTGGTGGCGGGTGAAGCGGGCAATCAGGGCGGCGATGCGCTCACTTATCCATGCGAGCCCCCCCTGGCGTTCCATCAGGGCACCCAGACCGCCGATGAGCATGGAGAGCAGGAAGATCTCCTGCATGCTGGTAAAGCCCTGATAGATGTCCTTGCTGAACTGGCCGAGAGAGTAGCTGCCAAGCAGCCCCACGCCACCGGCCGCCAGGATGCCGAGCCCCAGTACCATGAAGACGTTCATGCCAGAGAGGGCCAGCACCAGGATCAGCAGATAGGGGGCGACCTTGAGCAAGTCCGCCTCGGCGGTGGGGGCCGGCGCTTCACCGGTGGAGCCCAGCACCAGATAGAGCAGGATCACCAGCACGGCGGCGGGGGCGGCAATCTTGATGTTCTCGCGAAACTTGTCCTTCATCTCGCAGCCCTGGCTGCGGGTGGCGGCGATGGTGGTGTCTGAGATGATGGAGAGGTTGTCCCCGAACATGGCGCCGGAGAGGATGGTCCCCGCCATCAGCATCGGATCGATGCCGGCGGCCTGGGCGACGCCCAGCGCCACCGGTGCCACGGCGCCGATGGTGCCCATGGAGGTACCCATGGCGGTGGCAATGAAGGCAGAGATGAGGAAGAGCCCCGGCAGCAGGCACCAGCCCGGAATGAGGGAGAGGCCGAGGGCGACCGTGGCATCCACCCCGCCGGTGGCCTTGGCCACGGTGGCGAAGGCGCCCGCCAGCAAATAGATGAGGCACATGGCCATGATGTTGCTCTCGCCCACCCCCTTGAAGAAGGTCTCGAGGTTCTTGTTGAACCCCTCGCGTCCCATCAGCAGGGCCAGCATGACGGCAGGCAGGGCGGCAACGGGGGCGGGGAGCTGGTAGAAGGCGAACTCGACCCCCTGCAGGGTCAGCCAGGTACCGGTACCGATGAAGAGGGCAAGAAAGACCAGAAGGGGCAGCAGGGCTCTGGCACGGGGTTGGGTCTGGATCATGTGTTCCTCGAAACTTGAACAATGACCTCCTGTCGTTGCCTGTGGCGCCTCCAGGGCGGGCACAGGGCGGGCATCCTGCCACCATGGGGGGCCAACAGTAGTGAGTCGGCCCGCCCGGGTCAAGATAGCCGTCCAGATGGATAGGGCTTTTTGCTTCGAGATTCTGACTTGTCTGGTTATTCCGTTATTTATTCTGTTTTTAATGAATTTATCGTTTAAACGTCGGGGTGGTTTGGCGGGCCAGATCGGGCTTTTCAAAGGGGACGCGGGCTGGTAAAACGGTCTCTTTCCATAATAAAGAGATGAGAGGGTGGAGATGGACAATCCGATCCGTGTGGCCGTGATGGGCTGTAATGGTCGTATGGGCAAGGTGCTGCTGGAGGCTATCGCCAACGCCGAGGGCGTGGTGGTGGGAGCGGCGCTGGAACGACCGGGCTCTGCCGTGATGGGTCTGGATGCGGGTGAACTCAACGGCCTGGGGCGCCTTGGCGTCATCATCAGCGACAGTCTGGAGAAGGTGAAGGACGAATTCGATCTCATCATCGACTTCACCCGCCCCGAGGTGACCCTGGCGAACCTCGCCTTTGCACTGGCTCATGGCAAGCAGATGGTGATCGGCACCACCGGCTTTGACGAGGCGGGCAAGGCGGCCCTGCACGAGGCGGGCAAGCAGATCGGCATCGTCTTCGCCTCCAACTACTCGGTCGGGGTCAACCTGGTGTTCAAGCTGCTGGAGCAGGCGGCCAGGGTGATGGGGGAGTACACCGACATCGAGATCATCGAGGGGCACCACAGACACAAGGTGGATGCTCCGTCCGGCACTGCGCTCTCCATGGGGGAGGTGGTGGCGAAAACCCTGGGCCGGGATCTCAAAGAGTGCGCCGTCTATGGCCGTGAGGGGATCACCGGTGAGCGGGATCGCAACACCATCGGCTTTGCCACCATCCGCGCCGGCGATCTGGTGGGGGAGCACACCGTCATGTTCGCCGACATCGGCGAGCGGGTCGAGATCAGCCACAAGGCTTCCAGCCGTCTGACCTTCGCCAACGGTGCAGTGCGGGCGGGCAAGTGGCTCGGCCAGCAAGGGGCCGGTCTCTATGATATGCAGGATGTGCTCGGTCTGAAATAAACCGACTTCAGGGGGAGTGCAGACTCCCGTACTGGTTGCCAAACCCCGGTCCGCCGGGGTTTTTTGTCACTTTTTTGTAGAAATGAGCCTTAATCATCACTTTTTGAGTGAACCTCGCTAAATCCTGCCATTCTTACAAGCCTGCCACCCTCTTGCGACAAAAATGTCATCAAGGGGTAACGGGTTTGGGTCTCAATATTCCCCTGCGGGGGGCATTTCGCCTTGATGTGAAATAGACTAAAAATGCAATCCAAGAAAAACGTTTTCTATTCTTGGTGTTCACTTTTCTGGCTTCAAATGGTGTTTTTGCTGTTGTGTTGTTTATTTTTTAATTTTCTATCTTGCTGTTTATTAAGTGGTAAATTTGGTTTTTTGTACGTTGCATGGCATCGGGCGCCGCTTTGTGGTCTGTGTTTGGCTTTTCTTTTTGAAGAGGGGGTTGCAAAGCGAGTGAGTGCATAGATAATGGGTAATATTGCTTGTTTATTGAATTTAGATGCATTTCAAACGAGAAAAGACGTTGAAATGAAATCGTTTTTAAGTAGAATGCGCCCAATTTGCCAGAAATCTGCCGGGTTCGAGTCCTGTCAAAGACCGGAACCGAGCCCGCAACACCCAGGTAAATTGCTGAATTTAAAGCTAAATAACTGGAGGTTGTCTTGAATCACACTGCATTGCTAGTGCTGGAAGATGGAACTGTGTTCAAAGGCGTGTCGATAGGCGCCGAGGGATGTTCCGTTGGTGAAGTGGTTTTCAACACGTCGATGACGGGTTATCAGGAAATCCTCACAGATCCCTCCTATTCCCGTCAGATCGTTACCCTCACTTACCCCCATATAGGCAACACCGGCACCAACAGCGAAGATGAAGAGTCCAGTCAGGTCCATGCTCAGGGCCTCATCATCCGGGACCTTCCGATACTGGCCTCCAACTTCCGCAATCAGCAATCCCTCTCCGATTACCTCAAGTCCCACAACATCGTTGGCATCGCCGACATCGACACCCGCAAGCTGACCCGCATCCTGCGTGAAAAAGGCGCCCAGGCCGGTTGCATCCTGGCCGGCAAGCAGCTCGATGAAGCCCATGCCCTCGAACAGGCCCGGGCCTTCCCCGGTTTGAAGGGGATGGACCTGGCCAAGGAAGTGACCGTGAGCGAATCCTACAGCTGGACTGAAGGCAGCTGGCAGCTCGGCAAGGGTCACGTCACCCCGGCGGCCGATGAGCTGAAATACCACGTGGTGGCCTACGACTTCGGCGTGAAGCGCAACATCCTGCGCATGCTGGTGGACCGTGGCTGCCGCCTGACCGTGGTGCCGGCCAAGACCCCGGCCGCCGAGGTACTGGCGATGAACCCGGATGGCATCTTCCTCTCCAACGGCCCCGGCGACCCCGAGCCGTGCGACTACGCCATCGAAGCTATCAAGGCTTTCCTTGATACCAGCACCCCGGTGTTCGGTATCTGCCTGGGCCACCAGTTGCTGGGCCTGGCCTCCGGCGCCAAGACCATCAAGATGAAGTTCGGCCACCACGGTGCCAACCACCCGGTGAAGAGCCTGGACGACAACACCGTGATGATCACCGCCCAGAACCACGGCTTTGCGGTGGACGAGCAGACCCTGCCCGAGTGCCTGCGTGCCACCCACGTCTCCCTGTTCGATGGGTCGCTCCAGGGCATCCATCGCACCGACCGTCCGGCCTTCAGCTTCCAGGGTCACCCCGAAGCGAGCCCGGGCCCGCACGATTGTGCCGGTCTGTTCGACCACTTTATTGAATTGATTAAGCAGTATCGCGCCTAAGAGGATAAAGAGAGCCATGCCAAAACGTAACGACCTACAGAGCATCCTGATCCTCGGCGCCGGCCCCATCGTCATCGGTCAGGCCTGCGAATTCGACTACTCCGGCGCCCAGGCGTGCAAGGCCCTGAAAGAAGAGGGCTACCGCGTCATCCTGGTGAACTCCAACCCGGCCACCATCATGACCGACCCGGAGATGGCCGACGCCACCTACATCGAGCCCATCACCTGGGAAGTGGTGCGCGAGATCATCAAGAAAGAGCGCCCGGACGCCATCCTGCCCACCATGGGTGGTCAGACTGCGCTGAACTGCGCCCTGGCGCTGGAGCAGCATGGCGTGCTCAAGGAGTTCGGTGTCGAGATGATCGGCGCCACCGCCGACGCCATCGACAAGGCCGAGGATCGCTCCCGCTTTGACAAGGCCATGCGCAGCATCGGTCTCGAGTGCCCCCGTGCCGGCATCGCCCACAACATGGAAGAGGCCTGGGGTGTGCAGCAGATGGTAGGGTTCCCCTGCATCATCCGTCCCTCCTTTACCATGGGTGGCTCGGGCGGCGGCATCGCCTACAACACCGAAGAGTTCGTGGAGATCTGCGAGCGCGGTCTGGATCTCTCCCCGACCAAGGAGCTGCTCATCGACGAGTCGCTCATCGGCTGGAAAGAGTACGAGATGGAAGTGGTGCGGGATCGCAACGACAACTGCATCATCGTCTGCGCCATCGAAAACTTCGACCCCATGGGCATCCACACCGGTGACTCCATCACGGTCGCGCCAGCCCAGACGCTGACCGACAAGGAGTACCAGATCATGCGCAACGCCTCCATGGCGGTGCTGCGCGAGATCGGTGTCGAGACCGGCGGCTCCAACGTCCAGTTCGGCATCAACCCCAAAGACGGCCGCATGGTCATCATCGAGATGAACCCGCGGGTGTCGCGCTCCTCTGCGCTGGCCTCCAAGGCGACCGGCTTCCCCATCGCCAAGATCGCCGCCAAGCTCGCCATCGGTTACACCCTGGACGAGCTGATGAACGACATCACCGGTGGTCGTACCCCGGCCTCCTTCGAGCCGGCCATCGACTACGTGGTGACCAAGGTGCCGCGCTTCAACTTCGAGAAGTTCGCCGGTGCCAACGACCGTCTGACCACCCAGATGAAGTCCGTGGGTGAAGTGATGGCCATCGGCCGCAACTTCCAGGAGTCCCTGCACAAGGCCCTGCGTGGTCTCGAGACCGGCAAGACCGGCTTCGACCCCATGGTTGACCTGAACGCCCCCGACTCCCTGACCCGCATCCGTCACGAGCTGCAGGATGCTGGTGCCGAGCGCATCTTCTACATCGCCGACGCCTTCCGCGCCGGCCTCTCCATGGACGGCGTGTTCAAGCTGACCAAGATTGACCCCTGGTTCCTGGTGCAGATTGAAGAGCTGGTCAAGCTCGAAGAGCAGGTGAAAGAGCGCGGCATGGCCGGTCTTGACGCCGACTTCCTGCGCGCCCTCAAGCGCAAAGGCTTTGCCGACGCCCGTCTGGCCAAGATCCTCGGCGTGGCCGAAGGTGAAGTGCGTAAATTGCGTGCCCGCCACAACATCTTCCCGGTCTACAAGCGGGTCGATACCTGCGCGGCCGAGTTCGCCACCAACACCGCCTACATGTACTCCAGCTACGACGAGGAGTGCGAGGCCAACCCCACCAACCGCGACAAGATCATGGTCATCGGTGGCGGCCCGAACCGCATCGGTCAGGGCATCGAGTTCGACTACTGCTGTGTGCATGCGGCCCTGGCTCTGCGTGAAGACGGTTACGAGACCATCATGGTCAACTGCAACCCGGAAACCGTCTCCACCGACTACGACACCTCGGACCGTCTCTACTTCGAGCCTGTGACCCTGGAAGACGTGCTGGAAATCGTGCGGGTCGAGCAGCCCAAGGGCGTCATCGTCCAGTACGGCGGCCAGACTCCTCTGAAACTGGCGCGGGCATTGGAAGCGAACGGCGTGCCGGTCATCGGGACCAGCCCGGATGCCATCGACCGCGCGGAAGATCGCGAGCGCTTCCAGTCCGCCGTCGAGCGCCTGGGGCTCAAGCAGCCGGAAAACGGCACCGTCACCGCCCTGGAGCAGGCCGTGCAACTGGCCACGCGCATCACCTACCCGCTGGTGGTTCGTCCCTCCTACGTGCTGGGTGGCCGCGCCATGGAAATCGTCTATGACGAGCAGGACCTGCGCCGCTACTTCGCCGAGGCAGTGAGCGTCTCCAACGAGTCGCCGGTGCTGCTGGACCGCTTCCTGGACGACGCCACCGAGGTGGACGTGGACGCCATCTGCGACGGTGTTGACGTGGTCATCGGCGGCATTATGGAGCACATCGAACAGGCCGGTATCCACTCCGGTGACTCCGCCTGCTCCCTGCCGCCCTACACCCTGTCCAAGTCCATCCAGGACGAGATGCGCGAGCAGGTGCGCAAGCTGGCGCTGGAACTCGGTGTGGTGGGCTTGATGAACGTGCAGTTCGCGGTGAAAGACAACGAGATTTACCTCATCGAGGTGAACCCCCGTGCCGCCCGTACCGTGCCGTTTGTCTCCAAGGCCACCGGTGCCCCGCTGGCGAAGATCGCCGCCCGCGTCATGGCCGGTCAGAGCCTGAAAGAACAGGGCTTTACCACCGAGATCATCCCGCCCTACTACTCGGTGAAGGAAGTGGTACTGCCGTTCGCCAAGTTCCCGGGTGTGGATCCGCTGCTGGGGCCGGAAATGCGCTCCACCGGTGAAGTCATGGGGGTAGGCAGCAGCTTCGCCGAGGCCTATGCCAAGGCGCAGCTGGGTGCCGGTCACCAGGTTCCGAGCGAAGGTCGCGCCCTCTTGTCCGTTCGCCACGGCGACAAGGAACGGGTGGTCAACCTGGCCGCCAAGCTGCTGGAGCTGGGCTATGACCTCGACGCCACCCACGGCACCGCCGTGACCTTGGGCGAGGCGAGCATCAACCCGCGTCTGGTCAACAAGGTGCACGAGGGTCGTCCGCACATTCTGGATCGCATCAAGAATGGCGAGTACACCTACATCGTCAACACCGCCGAGGGTCGTCAGGCCATCGAGGATTCCAAGCAGCTGCGCCGTGGCGCCCTGCAGCACAAGGTGGCTTACACCACCACGCTGCATGCGGCCTTCGCCACCTGCATGGCCATCAGTGTCGATGCCACCGCAAATGTGAACTCAGTGCAGGAGCTGCATGAGAAGGTGAACAACCGCTAAGAGCACCGGCAGCACACTGCCCGCTCGATGCACGCAAACCCCGCCAGCAACGGCGGGGTTTTTTATTGCCTGCGCCCTGCCACTTCCGGGGAAACGCCTTCAAGGAAGATGGGTGAGATGGCGAATAATTCATCATGGGTGGTGATATTCACCCCATGAATGAACTTTCACTGCATCAATATTGCTGAATTGGCATGATGGGGTGCAATCTTCGCAATCTCTCGCCCCCACGACCTCCCTATACTGGGTGCTCATACAAACAAGGTCGTCTGCGCCGACACACCGAAAGGTGGCGTGCGAGAGGATCAGCGCCCGCAGCCCCATCCGGCTGCCGTGGCCGGCCCCGGTGACCGACGGGGGCCGCAGGAAAACCGGTCGCGGGGTTACCGCCGCGCGACTCGTCAGGGACGGTGTTACCGCACCAACCCGCTTCCCCTCCTTGCCCCACCCGCCTGTCGGCCCGGTCGTCCGGCGCCTCGCCCATCCGTCAAGGGAATCTGAATATGAGCTTCGATCATCGCAAATACCGCCGTGCCCCCGTGATCAACCTGGCGGATCGCCAGTGGCCCAACCGGGTACTGGAGCGGGCACCGCTCTGGTGCGCCGTGGACCTGCGTGATGGCAACCAGGCGCTGGTCGAGCCCATGACGGTGGCCCAGAAGCTGCAAATGTGGACGCTGATGACCCACATCGGTTTCAAGCACATCGAGGTGGGCTTCCCGGCGGCCTCCCAGCCCGACTTTGATTTTGTGCGCGAACTCATCGAGCGCAACCTCATCCCCGATGACGTCACCATCCAGGTGCTGGTGCAGGCGCGCGAAGATCTGATCGCCCGCACCTTCGAGGCGCTCAAGGGGGCGAAGCGGGCCATCGTTCACGTCTACAACTCGGTCAACCCGACCCAGCGCAACTATGTGTTCAACTCAGGCAAGGACGGGGTCAAGGCCATCGCTGTGCAGGGGGCGCGCTGGGTGCGGGAGTATGCGGCCCGCCATCCGGGCACCGAGTGGAGTTTCCAGTATTCTCCGGAGAGCTTCAGCAGCACCGAGGTGGAGTTCGCCGTCGAGGTGTGTGACGCCGTCATCGACGAGTGGCGTGCCGCTGCCCGTCCCATGATCCTGAACCTCCCCGCCACGGTGGAGGTGAGCACCCCCAACGTGTTTGCGGATCAGGTGGAGTGGTTCTGCCGACACCTCAAGGCGCGACCCGAGGTGAGCATCTCCATCCACACCCACAACGACAGAGGCTGCGGGGTGGCCGCCGCCGAGCTGGCGGTGCTGGCGGGGGCGGATCGCATCGAGGGCACCCTGCTCGGCAACGGGGAGCGCACCGGCAACATGGACATCGTCACCATGGCCATGAACCTCTACAGCCAGGGGATTGACCCCGAGCTGGACCTGTCCGACATGGATGCCATCGTCGCCACCGTGGGGGCCTGCACCCAGATTGCCCTGCACCCGCGCCACCCCTATGCCGGCGAGCTGGTCTACACGGCGTTTTCCGGCAGCCACCAGGACGCCATCCGCAAGTCTCTCGCGGCAGAAAAACCGGATCACTACTGGGACGTGGCTTACCTGCCCATCGATCCTGCCGATCTCGGTCGCAGCTACGAGGCGGTGATCCGCATCAACAGCCAGTCCGGCAAGGGAGGGGTGACCTATCTGCTGGAGCGTGACCTCGGTCTGCAACTGCCGCGCTGGCTGCAAATCGACTTCAGCCGCCGGGTGCAGGCCGAGGCTGAGGCGAGCAGCAGCGAAATCAGCCCGGAGCAGATCCGCACCCTGTTCGAGCAGCACTATCTTGAGCCGGCCCACGGCTATCGCATCGGGCGCTTCCAGCTCGGTCATGACAGTCAGGAGAGCCTGCGCCTGGAGTTGCAGACCCCTCACGGCACCCTGCAATTGTGCGGTGAAGGGGAGGGTGCCATCACCGCCCTGGTCAACGGCTGGCAGCGTCAGACCGGCATGCACATCGATGTGCTGGATTACTCCGAGCATGCGCTCACCGCCGGCACCGAATCCCGCGCCGCCGCCTATGTGCTGCTGAGCGTCGAGGGCACCCGGATGTGTGGCGTCGCCGTCGGTCGCGACGTGGTCAACGCCTCCCTGCAGGCGGTGATCAACGGCGCCGCCCAGCATCAGGCCCTGCGCCAGAGCGCCTGAGGCTGCACGGCCCGCTTGCCGTGAGGGCGAGCAGGGAAGGGCCGCCCACCCCGATGTCACGGCAGATCGCGCCGTCCCCGTTGCAACAATCCCCTGACCCATATGGTGAGGGGATTGTTTTTTATGGGAAAATCGGCCCACAATATCAGTGATTTGCCACTAGGAATGCCGTCGGGGTTCGCTGGCGATGGCAGCCAACGGCTGCCATTCGGGATAGAAGACATGCGCGCTTGGAGCCCAAAACATGATGAAGACTCCCCTCAGGTTATCCGTTCACCCCGCCCGGTTCTTCTCGCTTCCTCCCTGCCGTCGTCTCGCGCTGGTGAGCCTGCCCTGTCTGCTGCTGCTGACGGGGATCCTGGATGGGGCCAGTTTTGATCTCCTGGCAGAGCACAACCTCTATACCGTCGGGGCTCTGGCCGAAGCGCTCAACGTGTTGACCCTGCTGTTCATGTTCTGGGTGGTGCAGTGTGCCCAGATCACCTTGAAAACCTATCTCTCCCTCACCGGCGGGCTGACCCTCTGGCTCGTTTCCGGCGTCATCGATCTGATGGATGAGGTCTATTTCCAGCCCTGGTGGCTCTCCACGGTGGAAGACAGCCTGCGCACGATCGGCATGCTGGCCTCGGCCTGGGGTGTGCTGCTGATGGTGCAACAGATGTATGGCACCCAGATGCGGCTCTCCTCCCTCGCCATGTCAGACGAGCTGACCGGGCTCTCCAATCGCCGGGCGTTTCGCGCCGTGCTGGAGGCGCACGGAGAGGAGGGGACGCCGCTCCTGCTGCTGGATCTCGATCACTTCAAGCTGATCAACGATCGCTATGGCCATGCGATTGGCGACAATGTACTGCGTGAATTCAGCACCCTGCTGCGCCAGCTCTGCCCATTGGATGGGGTGGTGGCACGCCTTGGGGGAGAGGAGTTTGCCATCTGGCTGCCCGGCATGACGGGTGACAAGGCCCGTGCGCTGGCGGAGCAGATAAGGTGCGCGACCGAAGAGCTGGTCTCAGGTGACGGGGTAAGATTCACCGTGAGCCTTGCCCTGGGTATCAGCCAGAGCGGGGAGGGGGTGGATGCCCTGCTCCAGCGCACCGATCTCGCCCTCTATCAGGCCAAGCATCTGGGACGAAACCGAGTGGAGCTGGCGTGATGGCGCCAGGGGATGCCGCAGCCAGCGGGCCAGCAGGTTCATCCGCCTTCATCTTGTCAGACTTGTTCCCTACAATGTCCGCCTACATGCATTCGAGCCCTCTCATTCGCGATGAGGGGCAGGTCCAGCTCTTCAGGAAGCCTTCATGATCCCCTCTCACTCTTTGTTTCATGCCCATTGGCGCTGGTTGTCACTGCTTACCCTTGCCCTGCTGTCGGGCTGTGCCAGCGAGCCTCCCGCCACGACCAGCACGGCGACGCCGGCGGGGCGCCCCACGCCTAAGGCGATGCAGCCGCAAAAACCGGCCGACATGAAGAGCCGTATCGTGCGCTTCCTGCCGCGCAACGTGGTGGACAAGCCGGGCTGGGCCAATGACGTGGTGACGGCGCTCACCACCCAGGGGCTGACGGTGAGCGATCACAACGTCTGCAGCGTGCTGGCGGTGGCGGAACAGGAGGCGACCTATCAGGCGGACCCCGTGGTGCCCAACCTCAACAAGATTGCCTGGAAGGAGATCAATGCCCGGGCCGGCAAGCTGCTCATCCCCGAGTTCATGGTGCGCACGGCCCTCTCCATCCAATCCCCCACTGGCAATAGCTATGCCGAGCGCATCGACAAGCTTCGCACCGAACGGGAGATGAGCGAGATCTTCGAAGACATGATAGGCAGCGTCCCCATGGGCAAGCAGCTCTTTGGCAACCTCAACCCGGTACGCACCGGCGGCCCCATGCAGGTGAGCGTCGCCTTTGCCGAAGCCAACGCCCGTGGCTACCCCTATCCAGTGAAGGAGTCCATTCGCCACGAGGTGTTCACTCGTCGCGGCGGCATCTGGTTTGGCACCAAACACATCTTCGGCTATCCCGCCGACTACCCGGATACCCTCTATCGCTTCGCCGACTTCAATGCGGGCTGGTACGCGAGCCGCAATGCGGCCTTCCAGGCGGCGGTAAGTCGGGTGAGTGGCAAGCCCCTGGCCCTGGACGGGGATCTCATCCGCTACGACTCGGATTTGCCCGGCAAGACCGAACTCGCGGTCCACAGCATCGCCAGCCGCGTCAACATGAGCAAGCAGGCCATCCACCAGAGCCTGCTCAAGGGGGACAGCAGCGACTTTTCCCAGACCGACCTCTATCATCGGGTCTTTACCCTGGCCGACCAGCAGGCGGGCAAGCGCCAACCCCGCGCCGTGCTGCCCGGCATCCAGCTAAAGAGCCCCAAGATCACCCGCAACCTCACCACCGCCTGGTTCGCCAAGCGGGTGGATGACAGGGAGCAGGCCTGCGTCAGGAAGATGGCGAGCATTCGCTGACAGCCAGAGACAACCAGGGCGGCCAATGGGCCGCCATATATTTCATCATTTATCTAAGGAAGGTGCGAACAAGTCCCTGATATGAGATCATGTTTGTCATCTGGAGCCATGGAACAGGGTTCATCATGAGTCATCAACTTACCTTCGCCGACAGTGAATTCAGCAGTAAGCGC